>JAAXJV010000034.1:2343-4450 GCA_012269655.1 Pseudomonadales bacterium | reverse complement strand
AACGGCCCCCCCCACCCCCCCCACCCCCCGCCCCCCCCACCGCCGCCGGCCCCGCGCCCCGCACCGGGGCCGTGCCAACCCCTCGAATGTTGGATGACGATTCACTAGCGGGCGCGATTTTGGGACGAATTCGCAGCGGTCAAGGTGCTGTCGGCGCCATCGCTCGAGTCGCCGAGGAGCTTAGCCAGCGTTTTGATTCCATGTCCGATGAATACCTGCGTGAGCGTGGATCGGATGTGCGGGATTTGGCCAGGCGATTGATCTCGGCCATGAAATCCGAGGCCCCTGAGACCAAATGGCCGGAGCAGGTGGTCTTAGTGGCCGATGAATTAACGCCGGCGGTATTGGGCGATGTGCCCAAAGAAAACCTAGCCGGTTTAATAGCGGTCAAGGGTAGCGCGAGCTCGCACGTGGCGATCATCGCTCGGTCGATGGGCGTCCCCTGCGTGGTCGGCGTGCAGGACTTACCGACGGCTCAACTGCAAGGGCTAGACATTGTCGTCGACGGGTATCGCGGCCAGGCCGTGGTCAATCCGTCAAAACCCACCCGCGTGGCGTACAAATTAGTGCGCCGAGAAGACAACCAGATTGCGCGGGCCTTGGATCGGTGGATTGACACGCCGGCCCGTACTCAGGATGGCTACCACGTACCGTTCTTGGTGAATTTGGGTTCCGGTGAGGGCCTTCAGGCCTTGGCCAAGCGTGCTGAAGGCTGTGGGCTGTCACGAACCGAGATTCCCTTTATGTTGGAATCTAGTTTTCCCACCGAGGCCGCGCAAGCCAGCATTTATCGTGAGCAACTGGAAGCCTTTCATCCTAAACCCGTGATCATGCGCACGCTCGATATCGGTGGAGATAAGTCGCTGCCCTATTTTCCCATTCACGAGGCCAATCCATTTCTAGGCTGGCGCGGTATTCGAGTGTCCTTGGATCACCCCGAACTTTTGTTGGCGCAACTTCGAGCCATGATCACGGCCAGTGAGGATCTGGATAACCTGCAAATATTGCTACCCATGATTTCGAACATGGAAGAGCTCGACGAGGCTATCGAAAAGATTGATCGGGCATGGCGTGAGCTGGTTAGCGAAGGCCGGTCTGTGAATCGGCCTAAGGTTGGCATCATGATTGAGGTGCCCGCGACGCTTTACCAAATGCCCGAGATCGCAACCCGGGTCGATTTTGTCAGTGTAGGCTCTAACGACTTAACCCAGTATTTATTGGCGGTGGATCGGGATAACCCTCAGGTGGCGCAGATTTACGACAGTTTCCACCCAGCTGTGCTTCGAGCGCTGCACGCCATTGCGGCGGCCGGCAAGGCCACCGGACTGGTGGTCTCGATTTGTGGCGAGTTGGCGGGGGATCCTAGGGCCGTCCCTTTGCTGGTGGCCATGGGCTATGACAGCTTGTCGATGAGTGTTACGCAACTTGCCCGGGCTAAGCAGGTTCTATCTCAGTTTACTCGTCCGGATTGTCAGGCTTTATTGGCCGAGGTGTCAGCGCTGGATCGCGCGAGCTTGATTCGAGATCGATTGAAACAAGAATTTGATTCGCGTGATTTGAGTCAGATTCTTCTGCCCAAATCGATGGCGCGATTGGATCAGATACCTTCAGAATCCTGAAATTTCTGCACCGACGTCAAAAGTGCCGGGGCCAAAGGATCGCTCGATTGCGCTGAATTGATTGTTTTCCAGTACCAAATGGGTTTGGGCGCGAGTCCCATAGTCCTCGCTCTCAATAAACGCGGCGGACAATCGTCTTTCCCATTCGATCGGAATCCCTGTTTTGGGAAGTTGCCGATCTGGATAAAGCTCGGGATTCCTCATCGCCTGCTCCACATCACCACGGACCCATGCGTTTTTGACGGCTTCTACCTTGGGCCAGCGCGTGTTTAAACTGGCGTTAGACAATCCGTAAACCCCGGATTCGAGTTGGATTAAGGGTTGGTTACTGGCGCAGAACCAGAGACCCTCGCTATCCAACAGCAGTAAGTTAAAACCGCCGTACTCTGAAGGCTTCAGCGACGCCCAATAACTCGGAGCGTCGAGATCCGAAGTGCAGAAATGGCGGATCAAATCACCTCGGCTACGCTCGGCACTCTGAGGCGCTC
>JAAXJV010000034.1:0-2333 GCA_012269655.1 Pseudomonadales bacterium | reverse complement strand
CGGCTTGCAAATCGACGCCACCCCAAGTCCGCTGGTTTTCCCACAAATGAGCGGGTCGGGTTGGGCGCGCGTAGAATTCATCGCGATTGGCCCACAGCTCAAGTTTTCTGGTGGTGCTTTGCCATTTAAAGGTAATCAAACACATGTACACTGTGCGCCTGGATTAAGGGGTTTCATGATCATATTGCTTTTTGCGGTGACTGGCATTTTTGCTGGGTTCGCTGCGGGTCTTTTTGGTGTCGGCGGCGGACTGGTGGTTGTGCCGGCCTTGTTGGCTTTGTTTGCGATCAAAGGGCTCGATCCAGCCTTCAGTGTTCACCTAGCGATAGGAACGTCACTGGCCACGATTGTTGTCACCAGTTTGTCCAGCACACTCAGTCACCATCAGAAAGGCAATGTGGATTGGGACGTACTGAAACGTTACGGACTTGGGCTGGTATTGGGTGCGACCTTGGGTGCGGTGACGGCCGATGTAACGCCGGGACCCACTTTGCGGGTTGGATTTGGTCTGTTCGCCTGGGTCATGGCTCTTCAATTGGCCTCTGGCAGTCAGCCGAAACCGTCTCGAAAGGTTCCAGGCCTGTTGGGGCTGTCAGCATCAGGATCCGTAGTGGGCTGGATATCCAGTTTGTTTGGGATCGGAGGAGGCGCGATGACCGTGCCCTATTTGATATTCCACAATGTTGCGACCAAGCGTGCCGTGGGTACCAGCGCCGCGGCTGGATTACCCATCGCTCTCGCCGGTGCCATCAGCTATCTCGCCGTAGGCTTGGATGCACAGGGTTTGCCTGACTACTCGCTTGGCTATGTGTATTTGCCGGCATTTTTTGCCATCGTGCTGTTGAGTGTGCCCATGGCCAAATTGGGCGCATCGGTGGCAACCCGGCTGGAGCCCAAACTGTTGAAGCGGTGTTTCGCGGGCTTTTTGGCCCTCGTGGGCGCGAGTTTGGTGTTCGGCTGATGAACTATCCCCAGATTGATCCCGTCGCCATTCAGCTAGGGCCGATCGCAATTCACTGGTACGGCTTGATGTATCTGGCCGCCTTTGTGGGTTGCGGGCTATTGATTTCTCGCCGAGCACGCCGGGCCGATTTACCCCTGGCGCCAGGTTTGATCAGCGACCTGATTAATTCGGGTGCCCTGGGTGTGATTTTGGGCGGCCGTTTGGGTTACATGCTGTTCTACGATCTACAGGCTTGGATCCAAGATCCGTTAAAGGTCCTGCGTATCTGGGATGGCGGAATGAGCTTCCACGGTGGGTTGATAGGTGTGGTGCTGGCACTCGTCTTATTTGCGCGTAAGCACAATGAATCGATTATTCGTGTGGGTGATCTAATTGCGCCCACCGTTCCGTTGGGTTTGATGTTTGGTCGCATCGGTAATTTTATTGGCGGCGAGTTGTGGGGCCGCCCGACAGATTCGCCACTGGGCATGATCTTTCCCCATGTGGATGAGCAACTAAGACATCCATCCCAGTTGTATCAAGCAGCCGGTGAGGGCTTAGTATTGCTTATCTTGTGTATGTGGTTTGCCCGTAAACCCAGGCCAGCGGGTCAAGTGGCGGGGGTGTTTCTGATGGGCTATGCCATATTCCGTTCTTTGGCTGAATTTGCCCGGGAGCCAGATGCTCACATTGGCCTAGTGTCTGTGGGTTTGACCATGGGCCAGCTCTTATCGGTCCCGATGCTACTAGCCGGTATGTTAATTTTTCTCAAAGGGCCCGGTTGGGCAAAAGGATTGGCAAGTCGATGAGTCATCCCGAACAGCAATATTTGGATTTGATGCAATCGCTTCTGGATCATGGCGATCAGCGAATGGACCGGACCGGGGTGGGCACTTACTCGGACTTCGGGCGCACGCTGCGCTTTGATTTGTCCCAAGGGCAGACACCGGTCTTTACGACCAAACGGGTGGCCTGGCGCCATGCGCTGAAGGAAATGTTGTGGTTCTTGCGCGGCGAAACCAATATTCGATCGCTTTTGCAAGGCGAACCCCGAGTCACGATTTGGTCGGATTGGCCGCATCGTCGCTATGTCGAAGAAACCGGCGATGCCATTGATATGCGCACCTTTGAGGATCGCATTCTTGAGGACGTCGAATTTGCAAGGCAGTGGGGCGACTTAGGTCCAGTTTACGGTAAACAATGGCGGCGTTGGCTGGGTGCAGACGGAGTTGAGCACGATCAGGTGGAAGAGGCGCTGGCTCAAATTCGCGATAACCCGGGTTCACGTCGGATCATCGTCGAAGGCTGGAACGTGGGGGAGTTAGCTCAGATGACGTTGCCACCCTGCCATAAGACCTATCAATTTTGGGTATCCAGAGAAGGCCGACTT
>JAAXJV010000120.1 GCA_012269655.1 Pseudomonadales bacterium | reverse complement strand
AGGGCTGATGCGTCAGTGAAGAGGTCGTATTCCAGCGGTGCTCGTCAATCGGGCCATCCTTGCACTCAATAACATCGCCGTACATGGTGGCGACGGAAGAGGTCAGAATGACCCGCTCAACGCCCGCGACCTCGGCCACATCGCTCAAAACGTGCTCAACACCTTTCACCGCAGGCTCAACCAAATCTCGCTGAGGGTGTGCCACGTTTAACTGAAAGGGACTCGCGGTATGAAACACATGGCTACAGCCTCGAATCGCGCTGCGAAAGCTGCCGGCGGTCAGTAAGTCGGCCTGAAACAGCTCAAGTTGCCCTGGAAAGCGATCGGCCAGCTCATACAAGGCGGCCAACTTCGGCGATTTTGATAACGAGCGGACCGTGCCGTTGACGCGGTGGCCCTGCTCCAGGAGCTGTTGAATCAGGTGGCCGGCCAGATAACCGGTCGCACCGGTAACGCATACTTGATGTGTCACATGAGTTTCCTTTTTGTCTCGGCCTGAGGTGGGGTTGTTTACACTCGGTACAATCCCCAACTTCGAACGGTTGTAAAATTCCTGCCAATCGGCGTAGTCTTTGGCGGTTCACAAAAAGAACGGTTTACGTTTCGGAGAAGAAAAATGAAAAAGACCCTACTAGCGATGGCGGCTGCCGCTGCGATCTCTACCCCTGCAATGGCAGAAGTTAAGCTAGGTATCGCACTTGGTTTCACCGGTCCTGCAGAATCACTGGCTGAAGCTATGGCTCGTGGCGCGGAATTGGCGATCAAAGAAGTTAACGAAGCTGGCGGTATCCTGGGTGGTCAGACTGTGACCTCAACCCGTGCGGACTCAACCTGTATCGACGCATCAGCAGCGGCTGCAGCGGCTGACCGTTTGGTTAACGCAGACAAGGTTGACGCGATCGTAGGCGGCCTGTGCTCAGGCGCGACCATCTCAATCCTACAGAACGTTTCTATGCCCACCGGTACTCTGCAGGTTTCACCCTCAGCGACTTCTCCGGCATTGAGCACCCTGGAAGACAACGATCTGTTCTTCCGCGCTAGCCCCTCTGACGCGCGTCAGGGTCAGGTGATTGCTGAAGTACTGCAAGAGCAGGGCTTTAACTCAATCGCAATGACTTACACCAACAACGACTACGGTAAGGGCTTGGCCGACGCAATTCAGTCAAACTTTGAAGCAGCCGGCGGTGAAGTCACCATTGTGGCTGCACACGAAGACGGCAAAGGCGACTACGGTGCGGAAGTGGCGGCACTGGCTCAAGCAGGCGGTGACATCCTCGTGGTCGTAGGTTACCTAGACCAAGGCGGTAAGGGCATCATCCAATCTTCATTGGACGCCGGTGCTTACGACCAGTTCTTCCTGCCTGACGCGATGATCGGCGACAGCCTGACTTCAGCGATCGGTGCGGATCTGAACGGTTCAATCGGTACGGTTCCTGGAACCGATTCTGATGGCGCTCGTATTTACGACGAGCTGACCAAGATGGACGGTTTCGCAAACGGTCCTTACAGCCCCGAATCGTACGACGCAGCGGCCATCACCTTGCTGGCGATGGAAGCAGCTAAGACCACAACCGGCGCTGACGTATCAAAAGTCATGTTCGACGTCACCAACGCACCGGGTACAGAAATTCTGCCGGGTCAGTTGGCTCAGGGTCTGGAAATCCTACGTAACGGTGGCGACATCAACTACGTCGGTGCGACTGCCCTAGAATTGATCGGTGCTGGCGAATCAGCCGGTAGCTACCGTGAAATCCTGGTTAAAGATCAGCAGAACACCACGGTTCGTTACCGCTAAGTTCTGGATCTGATTCCGAAAAGCCCTGGCAATTGCCGGGGCTTTTTTATTTCTCGACAACCGCTTCCATGGCCACAAAGGTGCTGGTCTGCGCTACGTGCGGAAGCGCGCTAATTTTCTCGCCCAACACTTCCCGATAATTGGCCATGTCACGGGTTCGTACCTTCATCAGGTAATCGAAGCTGGCTGCGATCATGTGACACTCCTCAATCTCGGGCACCTCGAGCACGGCCTGATTAAAGGCCTTCAGCGCTGCGCTTTTAGTATCGCTGAGTGTCACTTGAACAAAAGCCACGTGGCTGTGCCCTAATTTCTCCCAACTGATATCGGCGTGATAGCCACGGATCACACCCTCGGCTTCGAGTCGTTTCAGTCGGGCATGGCAGGGGCTCTTGGATAAAGACACCCGCCCCGCGAGCTCGGTTAGCGTCATTCGCCCGTCGGCTGACAGGGCTTGGATAATGCTTTGGTCGATTCGATCTAAATTAATCATTTGTTCTTCGTATAAGTGTTTTTTAGAAAAATATGAGAAAAAATTATCACAAAAATAAAATTTTTTTCCGAAAAACCGAAAAGTTTAGAACAGATGGGATTGGGCGCCCGCGTAAAGTATTTCGCAAGGAGACCGATTATGAATGCACAGGTACAGCCCAACCTCACATTGGTTGATCGCCATTATTTGACGCCAGACGCGGATCGTATTCAGGCGTTGTCGACACAGTGGAATCCGAGTTCTGATCGGCTTCAATCCATCGAGGCCGATGCCATTCGTCTGATCGAACAGATTCGCACTCATCAGTCACCCAGCCTAATGGAGGCCTTCCTCGCCGAGTATGGCTTGGATACCGAAGAGGGGTTGGCCTTGATGACCTTGGCCGAGGCACTTCTGCGAATTCCGGATGCTCAGACACGGGACGCTCTGATTCAAGATAAATTGCTGTCGGGTGACTGGGCCAGTCACCAAGGGCGAGCCGACGCGCAATTAATTAACCTAGCGACGCTAGGTCTGCGGGCCAGTGCCTGGGTGCTAGGCGACCCGATGAAGTCGTTCTCAAAGGCCGTTCATCGTCTGGGAGCCACGGTCATTCGTCAGGCAATGCTGCAGGCCATGCGACTCATGGGGCAGCAGTTTGTACTGGGCCAGAACATGGATGGCGCGCTGTCTCAGGCTCGCAAGCTAGAGCGGCAGGGATATACCTACTCCTACGACATGTTGGGTGAGGCGGCCATGACCGAGCGTGACGCCGAGCGTTATTTTGACGCCTACCGCAAGGCTATCCTCGCGCTTCAGCCCAGCCATACGACCGTCAGGGAAAATCCGGGCATTTCGGTCAAGCTGTCGGCCTTGCACCCACGCTATGAAATGACGCAGCGGGACCGAGTGTTACGAGAGCTGACGCCAAAGCTCGCGGCCCTTTGCCAACTGGCGAAGGCCCAGAACGTTGGGCTCAACATCGACGCGGAGGAAGCCGATCGGTTGATGCTGTCGCTCGAAGTGATCGAGTCCGTCTTATCGCGTCCGGACCTGGCCGGTTGGGATGGTTTTGGTGTGGTCGTGCAGGCGTATTCAAAGCGCGCACCCGAGGTGATTGATTGGCTGTACCAGCAAGCGGTTCGGTTAGATCGCCAGATCATGGTCCGCCTGGTAAAGGGGGCCTATTGGGACGCGGAAATCAAACGTGCCCAGGTGATGGGCCTGGCGGATTATCCGGTCTACACCACCAAGGCTGCGACTGACCTATCGTATCTGGCCTGTGCGCAGCAGCTATTTGGCCTGTTGGATCGCATCTATCCTCAGTTCGCGACGCACAATGCGCACACCGCGGCAGCGGTTAAGCAGTTGGCCCCGAATGTTGAGTGCTTCGAATTCCAGCGCTTACATGGCATGGGCGAATCGCTTCATCAAGCATTACGCGGTCAGGGTTACTCGGTGCGGATATATGCGCCGGTAGGGCCCCATGCCGATCTGCTGGCCTATCTGGTGCGCCGTCTGCTTGAAAATGGCGCTAACTCAAGTTTTGTTAATCAACTCGTCAATCCCGAGGTGCCAGCGCAATCCATGGCAAAGGATCCTCGTGAGGCAGCGCTGTCTGCCGACTCTCCCATTGAATTGCCCTCGGACATGTTCGGTACTTCTCGCAACAATGCACGGGGTTGGGATTGGACCAATTCAAATGCAACCGCCAAGTTAATGCGTGATCGCCAATCCTATAAGACGCATCAATGGGCGAGCCCAACTGAAGACGATCAAGTTAGCCTCGGCAACAAGCTAAATCGCGTTAGTCGAGCTCAGGATGCGTTTGCCGCATTGGATGTCGCCGAGCGCGACGCCATTTTGCGCCGCTATGCGGATTTGCTTGAAAGCAATGCGCCCGAGCTGATGGCGCTATTGGCCATCGAAGCGAAAAAGACCCTACCCGATGCGATCGGTGAGATTCGCGAGGCGGTCGATTTCGCCCGATATTACGCAGATCTGCCTTGTCCAGGTGAGCCGCGTGGCGTGTTTGTGTGTATCTCTCCATGGAACTTCCCATTGGCTATTTTTAGTGGACAGATATTGGCGGCGTTGAAATGTGGCAATACGGTGCTGGCCAAGCCAGCTCCACAGACGCCAAAAATTGCCGCTCGTGCTGTGCAATTGTTGGTTGAGGCCGGCCTGCCCAAAGAT
>JAAXJV010000309.1 GCA_012269655.1 Pseudomonadales bacterium | reverse complement strand
GTAGCTTGTTCGGTCTCCCGGTCGTGGGTAAACGGGCCGTGGGAGTGGCAAAACGCTTGCCGGGCAAGGCTCGCGAGCTGTTGATACGTGATGGCCTGTGCCAAGGCGAAATTAAGACTCAGGGGCCGTTTTTACAAAACAACCTAGATCAGGTTGCCAAAGTCCTCGACCTGGAGGCGCGTGAGCGTCGTCGAGATTTGCTGGATGATCATCGATTGTTCGAATTTTACGATCAGCGTGTGCCACAAGACGTCATTGATGCGCGGTCGTTTGAACGTTGGCGGCGGCGGATCGAGCGAGACCACCCGCAATTCTTGTACATGGTCCAGGCGGATGTCCTGCGCCGCGACAGTGAATTAGATCTGGGCGCGTACCCGGATCATCTGTCGGTGTCGGGTAACCAATTCCCACTGACCTATGAGTTTAATCCGGGCTCGACTCACGATGGTGTATCGGTTGAGGTGCCTCAAGCGGCGCTACATGTGCTGACGCCTGTTGTTGTGGATTGGTTGGTCCCGGGCCTCTTGATTGAAAAAGTCGAGGCATTGCTGCGAACCTTACCCAAAGCGATACGGCGTCAGTTGGTGCCCCTACCAGATTTTTCCAAGTCAGTAGGGCAAGATTTACACTGGCGTGACGGTGACCTGATTGAGCAACTGGGCCGCGCGATCACCCGTCGCCTTGGAGCGCCTTTTGATGTCAGTCAGTTTGATCTGGAAAATCTCGATACCTACTACCGGATGAATATCCGAGTCATGGATCCGAACGGTCAGATCATTGCTCAGGGACGCGACTTGTTATCGCTTCAGCGAGATCTAAAAGTCGAGGCGGATCTGTCTGAACCGGTCGCAGAGGCTCCCGTCCATAAGGCTTGGTCAGTTGGTGATTTGCCATCGCGTGAAACCCTGGACCGTGACGGCCTCGCTCTATCCCTGATCCCGGTCATAGCGCCTGTCGATGGTGGGGTGCAATTACGTCACCTAGATGACCCGGCAGAGGCCCAAGCGGTTCATCGCCAAGGTGTTTTGAAGTTGGCTCGGGATCGGTTAGCGACGCAGGCTCGATTGCTCAGGCAATCTAAGTGGGCCAAGGAGCTAAACCTATTAGCCGCTCCGCGTAAACTCAATCCAGAAGCATCAGAGCAGTGGATATCGGTCAGCATCGAGCGGGCCTGTTTTTCCGACGGAATTCCGAGAGATCAGGCGGGATTTGACGCCGGGATTCAACAAGGTCGCAGTCAAGTGGTTGAGCTGGCCGAGGCTCAGGCAAACGATTTACTCGCGGTGCTCAAGGCTGCCCAATCGGTTGGCAAGCGCTTAAAGGGGGCACCGCTAGCCTGGGCGCCTATCGCCAAAGACATCCAAGGCCAGTTGACGGCTCTGCTGAGTGAGCGGTTTATCGAGCAGACACCGCACTCGAATTTGCTCCGTTTGCCAGTTTACCTCCAGGCAATTGAGGCCCGCCTAGAAAGAGCCGGTGGACGTTTTGATTTCGATGCCACCGCTCGCCGAGAACTTGAGGGATTTGTGCAGGCATTGATGCCTTACTGGCCTGAATATCCCAATCCGCCCACGCATGCCGAGGCCGCCCAGGTGCGTTGGTTGTTGGAAGAGTACCGCATTAGTTTATTTGCTCAGCATTTGGGCACGCATGGTAAGGTCTCCAACAAGCGCATTAACCAATTGTTGTCAGATCTAAGAACGCAGCGGGCCGCTCGATGAGGTTCAAGAGTGGACGCTTTATTTTTTGCTCACCCGGAGTATGATGCGCCGCATGAAAATAAACTGGATCGGCGCCCTTTGCATCACAATGGCGAGCTCAGCCATGGCGGAGCAAGACCCCTACGAGTCGTTTAATCGAAAAGTGTTTGCCTTTAACGATGCCATCGACACGGCTGTACTGAAGCCGGTTGCACAGGGATACCAGACAATGGTTCCTGCGCCAGCCCAGCGAGCGGTGGGTAATTTCTTTGACAATCTCTCCGAGATTCCTAATTTTGTTAACGGCGTTTTGCAGGGTAAGCCTGACACCGCTGCAACGGCCTTGGGACGCTTCGTGTTCAACACAACCTTAGGTATCGGTGGATTGTTTGATGTGATGGAAGGGGTTGGCCTGTCTGAAAAGTCGGAAGACTTTGGCCAAACCTTGGCGGTATGGGGTGTGCAATCGGGTCCCTACTTGGTGTTGCCGATCTTTGGGCCGTCCAACGTTCGTGATGGTGCTGCACGTTTCACCGTGGATTTTTCGACCGATGCCATCAATCATTTCAATCCGGAGTCGGATCGCTGGTCGGCCACCTTGCTGTCAGCAGTTGATACCCGGGCATCGCTTCTGACTGCTGAGAAATTTTTGCAGGGCGATCGTTATACTGCGGTTAGAAATGCCTACCTATCCAATCGAGAATTCCAAGTCAATGACGGCGCTAGCGCCGAGGCTGACGAATTCTTAGAAGACTTTTAAACTATTGGATATCGATCACATGCGCGCCAATGATCCACTCTCCATCCATGGGCTCGCAGCGCTGACACTGTATTTTTGCGTGAAAGTCCGTGATTTCATCCTGCGTGGCATGGACGGCCAATTTTGCGAATTCCCCCACTTGCATTGGGAAGGGCGAGATCAAACGCACCCCGTGACTGGAGAAGTCGAGGCAACGAACCGGACTGTCACCTTCGGGGTGCTCCAGGCGTCCAGGAACATCGATATTCAAACGAGACCAAATGCGTTTTTCATCGGTGATGGCGTTCATACAGGGTCCTTACGGGCAAACAACAATGTAATTGTCCCTAGCGTAGGAGCTGTATGAATTCGGTGCAGGTCTCTCCTCGGGCAAAAGTGCGAGTTATCTCGACGGACGATCAAATTTTGCAGAGTCTGTCACATTGCTTGGAGCCGGCGTTTAAGCTCGAGTGGGTTCAATCAGAAGCTTGGCCTGATCAGCGTGAACATGCCGATGTCGAGGTGGTTATTCATACCGACCGCGCTTCGGCACGAACAGGCGATATTGTGTTGGTGCCGGAGCCCGTTCTGGACTCCGATTGGTATGAGTGCAAGTGGCCGTGCGAGGATGCCAGCACTCTATTAGCACTGGTGCGAAGTTGCGCTAATCAGAATCGGGTCGATGTAGCGCCGGATTGGAACATGGATCAGGCGGTTTTGCGCGTATTGCAGACTGATCAACAAGCGGGGCGAGCGATCCAGACACGGATGTTGCCAAGTGATTCCCTTCGGACCGAACGTGTTCAAGTCGAGTTGGGCTTCTTTCCATCGCTTTTATTAAGTGGCGACTTTGCAGATTACTTTTGCGTTGATCGCGAAAGCCGAGTGATGTTTTTGCTGGCAGACGTCGCCGGTCACGGCGTGAGCAGTGCGATGGTTACAGTTGTGATAAAGAATCTAATCGATCGACTGCGGCGGAATTTGCAGCGGGGTAGTTCGTTCGATTTACTGAGCCCCTCAAGAGTGCTTGAGCGGATTAATAACGAGCTGCAGTTTACCGCCTTGGGTAAACACGCAACTGTCTTCTGTGGTTTGTTAGACACCGAGCAGCGTGCACTGACCTACAGTGTGGCTGGACATACGCCTTTACCGGTGTTGGTTCAGAATGGAATAGGTCAAGTGCTGCAGGGTAAAGGTCGTCCAGTCGGATTGTTTGATCAGGTTGAATATGCTGAAACTGTGATTTCGATAGGACCCGGTGCCTTTCATTTGTGTTTGTCCTCCGACGGTGTTTTGGATCTGTTGCCCGGTTCGAATAGCAGAGAACAGACTGAAGCCTTGAACGAGCGCGTCACTCAGTGCGACGGTACGCTTAGTGATTTGGTCAGTCGTTTGGGATGGAACTCACAGCAGACGTTGCCTGATGACGTCACCCTGTTATTAGTGGCGGGTGAGGAATAAGTCTTTGAGTTCAGATAACGGCGAGATTCTTTTAGCGAAAGGACCCGAGCGATGGTCGTTTAAGTTCGTTGGTGACGTTCGCTTGTCGTTGTGTACCACGTTAGATCAATTGATAGGCGATGTCTTTAGTGCAGGTTATCCGGGCGCGTTGGAGATTGACTTAACACCGGCCATCAACATCGACTCTACCTGCTTAGGATTGTTGGCCAAATTGGCCATGCAATACGAAACTGAAACACAATCCCAGCCGTTCCTATGCTGCCCCCATGCGCACTTAATCGATCTAATCGAGTCACTCGGGTTGGAAAGCTTGTTTAACTTGGTTGAAGAAATTCAAATACTTGATGCGGAGTCAGTCCCGTTGCGTCCTTGTGACGCGGTCACGGCCCAGCCCCTAGTGTTAGAAGCTCACGAGCGTTTAGCGCAACTCAGCACTGACAATCAGGCCCAATTTCAGGGCCTGATCGACTCGCTTAAACCGTGATGACTTGTTCAGGCAAGATCTTGAATGAGTTTTTCAAGTTTGACCTGATCTGCTGCAAACGCACGAATGCCTTCGGACAGTT
>JAAXJV010000265.1 GCA_012269655.1 Pseudomonadales bacterium | reverse complement strand
GGTCGCTTCAAGGTTTATCTGATTGACGAAGTTCATATGCTGTCGGGCCACAGCTTCAATGCGTTGCTGAAAACGCTTGAGGAACCCCCAGCGCATGTGAAATTTATTTTGGCCACCACGGACCCGCAGAAAGTACCGATGACGGTGCTGTCACGCTGTCTGCAATTCAGGCTGAGGGATTTGCCATCCGATCGGATTGCTGAACATCTAGCCAATATCCTCACTCAGGAAAGCT
The DNA here is from genome assembly GCA_012269655.1 of Pseudomonadales bacterium. Classification (GTDB taxonomy): domain Bacteria; phylum Pseudomonadota; class Gammaproteobacteria; order Pseudomonadales; family Litorivicinaceae; genus Litorivicinus. The sequence continues at coordinate 4,245 of JAAXJV010000265.1, read as the reverse complement.
TGAGCTTTGAATCCGAGGCACTTGACGCGATTGGCCGAGCAGCGCGAGGAAGCATCCGAGATGCCCTGACGTTGACGGATCAGGCCATTGCCTTTACCGACGGTCAAGTGCAGACGGCCGCCGTTCAACAGATGCTGGGTGTCCAAGGGCAGGAAGGTATTCATGACCTCATTGCTGCGATTGCATCCGGCGACGCTCAAGCCGCATTGGACTGGGTGAACGCTGTGGCTCAGGTCGCGCCCGATTGGTTGGGCCTCATCGAAGTGTTGCAGCGAGCCCTTCATGAGCAAGCGCTGGCATTCGCGCTCGGGCAATCTGGGCAAAATTCGATGTCTGCCGAAGTGATCCAGCTGAACTACCAATTGGCAACCCAGGCATACCAGGAGTTGCCCCTGGCGCCAGAACCCAAGCTGGGCTTTGAAATGCTGGTGCTTAGGATGTTGGCCTTCCGTCCTGCTGGGCAGGGTGAGTATCCCGCGGGCCATTCCGATTCAGAGTCGGGCACGCCTGACCCAAAGCCTGAGGGCGCCAGTGAGGCGCCCGCCGCGGCCCCAGAAACTTCTTTGCGGTCAACGCAATCCGAACCTGTAACGGCCGCCTCTGCGCAACCACTCGATCGGCTCGAGCCAATAGCTGAATCTGCTCCAGAAAACGTTGCTGCGTCTGAGTCTGCGCCGGCGCTTACGCCTGTGCCAACGCCTGTGGACGACCCCTCGTCAATATCCGGTGTGGATTTACCCTGGCACGAGGATTCAGATCAGGAACAGGAAAGGGTTCTGGAACCGGAACTGGCATCAACTCCGGCATTGGTTGGTTCAATCCCTGATGAACAGAACGCCCCGGATCTGCTGGTTGCCAGCCCTGAGACCACAGAGCCCGCACTAAATGTTAATGCGGGGGCTGACGTCAGTGCTCAAGCACCGAATCTAGGAGCCGAATACTTTACCGATCTGTTGACCCAAGCTGGGCTCGACGGCATGGCATTATCGATCGCTCGTCAGGGCGAATTAATTGCCATTAGCGACGGTTGTTTAACGCTCAGATTGCCACCAGACAACCAGTCGTTGTTTATGGATCATCATCAACAAGCGATGCTGCAGAAATTATCGTCTGTGCTGGCCGAGCCCGTACACCGGTTGGTGATTGATTGGAGTGCCGCTCAGGGCATGACCCCGAATGATGTCTTGCATCAACGCGAGCAGGCAGCTTTAGTCAAGGCGCAGATGGATTTCCAAAGTGAACCTACAGTGAATTGGTTGCAATCGCAGTTTGATGCCTCGATTGACTCCGATTCTGTCAAACCTAGGAGCGAATAATGTTTGGCAACATGAACATGCAAGACTTAATGGGCCAAATGCAGCAAATGCAGGAAAAGCTCAAAGAACAGCAAGAAGCAGTGCTCAAACTTGAAGTGGTTGGCGAGGCGGGTGCCGGTCTGGTGTCGGTTCGGATGAACGGAAAGCGCGATGTGCTCGCGGTTCACATTGACGACAGTGTGTACGGCGAGGATAAGGCGGTCTTGCAGGATTTGCTCAAGGGCGCGATGAACGAAGCCAACCAAAAGCTCGAAAAGCTGATGCAAGCCAAAATGGGCGAGATGATGGGAGGCTTTCCCATGGGCGGCAATCCTTTCTCTTCAGGCGCATGAAAAGCTTCAGCCCACTATTTGATGAATTGCAAAAGTCGCTACAAGTATTGCCCGGCGTCGGACCCCGCAGCGCGCAGCGCATGGCATTAATGTTGCTCGAACGCGATCGAGCTTCAGCTAATCGTCTGGCCGAGGCGCTATCCAAAGCATCCAACGACATTCAACATTGTCAACGTTGCTTTGTTTTAAGCGAGTCGCTTGAGTGTGAGATTTGCGCGGATCCCGCGCGTGAAGCCGAGCGTTTGTTGGTCGTCGAAAACCCCGGTCAATTGTTGGCCTTTGAGCGCGCGGGTTTGCACTCGGGTCAATATTTTGTTCTGAATGGTTTGATCTCTCCTCTTGATGGCATTTCTCCAGAGGACGCTCGTGTTCCTCAATGCATTGAGCGGTCAAAAACGGCTAGTGAAGTGATATTGGCGTTGTCCAGCAGTGTCGAGGGCGAAGCGACCTGTCAATACATCCGAGCCCAATTGCCGGGTAAGACAGTGACGCGACTGGCCCGCGGAGTGCCGATGGGCAGTGATATCGAACAGCTTGATCCCTCGACTTTGGGTTTGGCATTTGGAGCTCGGGAGTCGTTTTGAGTCAATGGAATTGGGTGGGCGATCAAGCTGGACTAGATCAAGCCTTACGAATCGACGGGGACAGTATCGGTGTTGATACCGAGTTCGTTCGTGAGACGACCTTTTGGCCGGTACCGGGTCTAATTCAAGTCGGAAATGCTCAATCAGTGGCGTTAATCGACCCGCTGGCCGACATGGAGTGGTCTGGGTTTGCTGAATGGATGAAAAATCCGGATCAAACCAAGGTGATGCACGCCGGATTCGAAGATCTCGAGTTATTTGCACGGCATTTCGATGTGCAACCGACCCCTTATTTTGACACGCAAATTGCTCAGGCGTGCCTGGGTGGACCGATTTCGATGGGTTTGGATGCCTTAGTTCAATCGAACGGTTTTCCTGGTCTCGATAAGTCCAAATCCAGAAATGATTGGACGATTCGCCCCTTAGCTAGGGACCTTTTGGACTATGCGGCTCAAGACGTTGTCCATTTGCCCGAAATCGCAAGTCAGCAACGTGAACGTTTAGTTGAATTGGATCGGATGAGTTGGCTGGTGGAGGAACAACAGTCAGCGATCGATCGTATCCGTGCACATATGTCCGGCGACTTGGATCCGATGGATCGTATGAAAGGGTTGCACTATCTGGATGGCCGAGGGTTGACTACGGTTCGCGCCTTGGTCCATTGGCGCGAACAACTCGCCCGGAGTACGAATACGGCCCGCTCTCGGGTTGCCCGTGATGAATTTTTGTTGGCCTTGGGTGCGGCTGTCGATTGGCCACCACACCCAATGAAACTAGAAGGGGCTCGATCAAGTTTTAAGCACTATGCCGATGCGATGCGGAGGGTGTTTGAAGAGGCTCAAGGATTGCCGGCAGAGGAAGCTTTGCCAGCGCCGAAGCGACCTACCAGTGCACAAAAAAATGCTCAAAAGGCGTTAAAGGCTGACATTGTGAAAGTTGCTGAAACTCATGGTTTGGTGCCGGAGTTTTTGGCCAAACGAAGAGATATTGAACGCTGGGCGTTAGGACGATCAGGTCCCAGCGGCTGGCGCGCGGAATTGTTAGAGAGGATTCTATGACGCAGTTGGTTCAGGTTTATAAGAGCAAACGAAAGGATGAGATGTATCTGTACGTGGATCGCAAGGAAGACCTGGCTCGAGTGCCTGAAGCCCTATTGACACAATTCGGCACGCCGGTAGCAGTGATGGTCATCCCGATGACGGCCGAGCGCAAATTGGCCCGTGCTGATGCGTCAGAGGTCCTAGGAAATATCAAGGAGCAAGGCTTTTACCTGCAAATGCCGCCGCCTAAAACCGACGAAATGGATGAGCTGGGCCATAAGCTTGCAGAATACTGCGCTAAATTCGATCAAGATCCCGAACAGGGGTAGGGTCGAATCGGAACGCCGATGGCAGCCAAAACAATGTCAATGCGGGAAGTAGCATAAAGTAAAGTGCACTCGTGAAGTTCAATAAAGTCAGTGTCAAAATGCCAAAGCCGGCCGATGCCACCATCAAAATCGCGTTGAGGCGGTTGTTCAGACCAATCGCCTGAGCCAGCTCAGCGGCACTTAAATTTTGCTGCATCCAGACATACAAGGGCACAACGTACAGTCCGCCTGCCAGCCCTACGACAGCCAACAGGATCATTCCTGCAGTTAAACTGGTGCCTGCGACCCATGGCAATGCTAAGCCTGCGGCGATCATCATCAAGATTCCGAGCCGCAAGGCGATATTTCCGAACAGCGGAACCAGCTTTGAGCCGGCACCGACACCGACCGCAAAGGCGGCTAGCAGGTAACTGACTTGTTGCGGCGCCAGGTTCATAATGTCATTGGCCAGCAGTGGCAGTTGGGTCAAATAGCTAGCGCCCAAGAACCAAAACCAGGAAATCAAACGCCGTGCTTGAAGTGTTTGAGGTTGGTCTGCGTAACGACGTACGGCTTGGGTGTCTGTGACTGGGACAGAGGGTAAGCGGACTGCGCATACGAGACCTAGGATGGCAGCGGTCATGACTAAAATCGTCAATCCCAAT
>JAAXJV010000261.1 GCA_012269655.1 Pseudomonadales bacterium | reverse complement strand
CCGCCCTGCAGGTTTCAGAATTTAGTTAGGAGTTTTCGATGAAACGGATGTCAGACGTTGATCTGTCAGCGAAGCGTGTATTGATCCGTCAGGATCTCAATGTTCCCGTTAAGAATGGCAAAGTGACTTCAGACGCACGGATTCGGGCCGCCCTGCCGACCTTGGTCCAAGCCCTGGATGCCGGCGCTGCGGTCATGGTGATGTCGCATTTGGGCCGCCCGACTGAGGGTGAGTACGCCGAAGAATTCAGCCTGGCACCGGTGGCAGATCACTTGTCGGTTTTGCTCGACCGTCCAGTACGTTTAGAAAAAGACTGGATCGACGGCGTCAATGTAGAGCCGGGCGAGCTCGTGTTGTGTGAGAACGTCCGCTTTTTACCGGGTGAAAAGAAAGACAATCCGAAACTGGCAGCCAAAATGGCGGCCCTGTGTGATGTCTATGTCATGGACGCCTTCGGAACCGCCCACCGGGCACAGGCTTCGACCCATGGCGCCGGTTTGGCCGCGCCAGTTGCCTGCGCAGGCCCGCTGTTAGCGGCGGAATTGGATGCTCTGGAGCAAGCCTTGGCCGATCCGGCTCGGCCGCTGTACGCCATCGTCGGCGGGTCCAAAGTGAGTACAAAATTGGACGTACTGAACCGCTTGGCGGAAATCTGCGATGGCCTGATCCTGGGTGGCGGTATCGCCAATACGTTCTTAGCAGCCGCAGGCCATCCGGTCGGGGCAAGCCTATACGAGCCGGATTTGATTCCTACGGCTAAGGCGCTGATGGACAAAACCGACATCCCTCTGCCCAGCGATGTTCGCTGCGCCAAGGCCTTTGACGAAAACGAGCCTGCAGTGATTAAAGCCGTGGCCGAGGTCGCCGAAGACGACCAGATTTTGGATATTGGCCCTGACAGTGAAGTTGCCCTGCGTCAGCAGATCCTGAATGCAGGTACGGTACTATGGAATGGACCCCTTGGGGTTTTTGAGTTTGCTAACTTTGCATCAGGCACTCGGGCCTTAGGGCAAGCCATTGCAGACAGCGCTGCGTTTTCCGTGGCCGGCGGAGGCGATACGCTTGCGGCCATTGATCAGTTCGGTTTGACCGACAATGTTTCTTATATTTCAACCGGTGGCGGTGCTTTCTTGGAGTACGTCGAAGGCAAAACCCTACCGGCAGTGGCCATGCTGGCCCAACGTGCACAGGATTAAAGGAGTTTTCCATGGCACTGATTAGTTTGCGACAGATGCTGGACCACGCGGCTGAAAATGGCTATGGCGTTCCGGCCTTTAACGTCAATAACCTTGAGCAAATGCGCTCGATCATGGAAGGGGCGGCCAAGACCGATAGCCCGGTCATTGTTCAGGCCAGTGCTGGGGCCCGCAAATACGCCGGATCGAATTTTCTGCGCCATATGATTTTGGCGGCGATCGAAGAGTTCCCACACATCCCAATTTGTATGCACCAAGACCACGGAGCGTCGCCTTCGGATTGTCAGCGCTCGATCCAAATGGGCTTTAGCTCGGTCATGATGGACGGCAGCTTGTTGGCGGATCAGAAAACACCGTCAAGCTACGAATACAACGTCGACGTGACCCGTCGCACGGTCGAAATGGCGCACGCTTGTGGTGTGTCGGTCGAGGGAGAGCTGGGCTGTCTGGGCAGTCTAGAGACCGGTCAGGCCGGTGAAGAGGACGGAGTCGGTGCCGAGGGTATTTTAAGCCACGACCAGATGTTGACGGATCCAGAAGAAGCGGCGGATTTTGTTCAGAAAACCGGCGTCGACGCCTTGGCGATTGCGATCGGAACGAGTCATGGCGCTTACAAGTTTACCCGTCCGCCCACAGGTGACGTGTTGTCGATTGAGCAAATTAAAGCCATTCACGCGCGAATCCCGAACACTCATCTGGTCATGCACGGCTCTTCGAGTGTGCCCCAGGAGTGGCTCAAGGTGATTAACGAATTCGGCGGTGAAATCCCAGAAACCTACGGCGTGCCCGTATCCGAGATCCAAGAGGGAATCAAACACGGTGTTCGCAAGGTCAATATCGATACCGATCTACGTTTGGCTTCAACCGGTGCGGTGCGCCGTTTCTTGGCTGAAAATCCGGCTGAGTTTGATCCGCGTAAGTTCTTGAAAGCCACCATGCAGGCCATGAGCCAGATCGTGGTTGATCGTTACGAGGCGTTTGGCTGTGCGGGCCAAGCCAGCAAGATCAAGGTCGACAGCCTGGAAGCGATGACTGAGCGCTACGCGCGCGGTGAATTGGACCCTCAGGTTCGGTGAACGCTGGCGCTAAGCGGGTTCCGCAATGGAACCCGGACTCGCTCCGGGGCTTGTTAAGCCCCTTTCCGGCGCCACCGCCGCCGCTGTTAGCCAATTTTCTGGCTTACTATCAGTTAGCTGATCTGGATCACCAAATCGGGACGCTGAATGCCGGCGACAACCAATTGGTGGTGCACCAATTTTCTCCCGAAACACCCCGTGCGGAATGCTTGCTGGTCACAGGTTATCTGGATCACGTTGGCCTGTTTTCGGATTTGATCAAGACGCTTCTGAGTCAGGGTTACCGGGTCACCACCTTTGACTTACCTGGCCAAGGTTTGTCTTCTGGGCCACGCGCGGAAGTGAAAAGCTTCACTGAATATTTTTCTGCCCTTCAGGCCGTACAAGCTCAGCTTCCCGATAGCGAGTTACCTAGATTGGCGCTGGGGCAGTCGACCGGGGGAAGCGCTTGGTTAGATTGGATTCGCCAACACGGGGATGCGGATTTCGATCGATTTATGCTCCTGAATCCACTGGTCCGCCCACGTAACTGGCGTTATCTCGCTCCGGTACATTGGTTTTTAAAGCGCCTGCTGGACAGGGTCAAACGGGGCCGTGGCAAAGGCACCCACAACGACGAATTCAATGCTTTTTTGCAACATCAAGACAGTTTGCAGTCTAAGGTGATTCCAGTGGCTTGGCTGAACGCGATGGTGGCCTTTAAGAACTCTATCCAATCCATGCAGCCAGTCAGTGGCGAAAAGCTCTGGGTGTTTCAAGGGACCGAAGAAAAGACGGTAGACGCGCCTTGGAACATTGCTCAGATCGCCGAGAAATTTCCCGGCGTTCGTGTGGTTCGTATCGAAGGCGCTCGTCATCACTTAGCCAACGAGACACCAGAATATCGCCAGCGCGTCGATGACGCACTGGCGAGTTTTGTCAGAACAGACGGCGCACCTTGATGGTGTGAGCGATGCCCTGCAGGGCGTCCATCGCCTCTTCGGAAGAATCGGCGCTGACGTCGATCACCACATAACCGATGGCTTCGTCGGTTTGCAGGAACTGGGCGCCAATGTTGATGCCAGCTTCGGCAAATACCGAGTTAATCGCACTCATGACGCCGGGCACGTTTTCATGGACGTGTAACAAGCGGTGATGCTTGGGATGCGGCGGTAGGGCCACCTCAGGGAAGTTAACGCTGGTCAGGGTCGAGCCATTGTCTGAATAACGGACCAGCTTTTCTGCTACTTCAACGCCGATGTTGACCTGAGCTTCCATGGTTGAGCCGCCGATGTGTGGGGTAAGCAATGCGTTATCGAATGCCCTTAGTGGCGATTCAAACTCGTCATCGTTGCCTTTGGGTTCGACAGGGAATACGTCAACTGCACAACCTAAGATACGCTTTTCTTCCAGTGCAGTGGCCAGTGCATCGATATCTACAACCGTACCGCGACTGGCATTGATCAGAACGGATTCGGGCTTCATCAAGCCCAGTTCGCGCTCACCGATCATGTCCTTGGTGCTGTCCAATTCAGGCACGTGCAAGCTGACGACGTCGGCTTTTTCTAACAAGGCGTCCAGTGAAGGTACTTGGCTTGCGTTGCCCAGCGGAAGTTTGCTGACCGCATCATGGAAAATAACTCGCATGCCCAAGGATTCGGCTAAAACCGACAACTGACTGCCGATCGATCCATAGCCGACGATGCCCAGGGTTTTGCCGCGCACTTCAAAGCTATTTTTCGCGCTTTTTAGCCAACCGCCGCGGTGCGCCACGGCGTTTTTCTCGGGAATGCCGCGCAGCAATAAAATGGCTTCAGCCAAGACCAGCTCGGCGACCGAACGGGTATTCGAATACGGCGCATTAAATACGGCCACCGCATTTTCTTTGGCGGCCTGCAAATCCACCTGGTTGGTGCCAATGCAAAAACAACCGGCAGCCAATAGACGATCGGCGGCTTCGAATACTTTTCGAGTGAGCTGAGTACGTGAGCGGATGCCCAGGAAATGGACGCCTTTGATTTTTTCAACCAAGTCGGCTTCATTCAGGGCGGTGGGTAACAGCTCAACGTTGTTGTAACCGGCTGCTCGGAAGGTGTCCACTGCGCTGGGGTGAATCCCTTCCAGCAACAGAATACGGACGCGATCCTTAGCAAAAGATACAGGCGCGTTCATTTAAATCCTTTAAATACAAAGAGCTAGCTAAAAAACCAGCGAACAAGCGAAAAAGAA
>JAAXJV010000273.1:2381-4503 GCA_012269655.1 Pseudomonadales bacterium | reverse complement strand
AGGTGTTTACCACGCTGGACCCTCACGTCCAATCGACCCTGCAGCAATCTTTGAAAAATCGTCTTTCGCGATTTGAGGCGCAGGGTAAGGGTCAGGAATTACAAGGTGCAGGTGTTTTGATGGCACCTGCGACGGGTGAAGTCTTAGCCATGGTGGGCGACCGTGAAAGTCTTGGCAATGGATTTGATCGCGCCCAAGACGCCCGTCGCCCCGTCGGTTCATTATTGAAGCCCTTGGTTTACTTGCATGCGTTTGAACGCGGACTCAATGCCATGAGCCCAGTACAAGATGCCCCGGTCGAGATAAAAACGGCCGATGGGGTGTGGGCACCTTCGAACTATGATGACGCGTTTGAAGGACAGGTCCCCTTGTTCTATGCCCTCTCCAAGAGCAAAAACTTAGCTTCGGTGAACTTGGCACAGACCCTCGGCTTTAAAGAGGTCGCAAACACGGCTCGGCAAGCAGGTGTTGACGTGAATCCTGAGCAACCTTCCTGGATTTTGGGTGCTCATGCGATGTCGCCGTTCGAGGTGGCTCAGTTATATTCGACCTTGGCGAATGACGGGTTTGAAGTTCCTCCGAAATTGATTCGAGATGTCATGTATCCCGATGGACGTAGCGCCTTACGTTACACCACGGATCCAAGCCGTCGCTTGCCTTCCGATTCGGTCTACCAGTTGCAGCAGGTGTTGCGACAGGTGATGGTTGCCGGCACCGGAGCTTTCCTCGGTGAGCGGCTGGGGCGGCCGAGCGCAGGCAAAAGTGGCACCAGCAACGATCAAAGAGATTCTTGGTTCGCCGGATTTGATGGTGGCCATGTGGCTGTGGTCTGGGTGGGTACGGACGACAATAGAACCACAGGCTTAACCGGGTCGAGTGGAGCCGGCTTGATATGGTTGGATGTAATGCGCAACCTACCGGGAGTTGATCTATCATTTCGGCGGCCAAGCAACATCCAGTTGCGTTGGATTGACGAATTGGGTCGACTGTCGAGCTCAGGATGCAATAATGCTCAGCAACTACCCGTTCAAATGGACCAATTACCCGCCCAAGGAACTTGTGGCAGCGATGGCAATCTATGGCAACGGTTCAAACAAATTTTTGGAGGCGAGTAAATGCGGTTTTTCGCGATTGCAGGCAGTGTGTTGTTGATTGGGTGCGCGGGAACGCAGGTCGCGCCGCCCGTGGTCGATGGCACTCAACAAGCAGGCAAGCAGGATCGAGTTCGCCAGCAAGCTGCCGCACCGGCGCCTGCGCCACCTAAACGCGACGAGCCGGTTGCCAACACTCAGGTCACTCCGGTGCAGGTTGCTAAGATTCAGGCGCAACCGATTCAATCCGAAGCGCCCCAGCAAAGCAGTGAAATCTCGCCCGCGGTGTTGGATTTGCTCGAGCAAGCAGATTTGCAGGCTAGCGAAGGCAATCGCGAATCGGCCGTGGCAACCTTAGAGCGTGCCTTGCGGATTGCGCCGCGCGAGCCCGAAGTTTATTACCAAATGGCGCGAGTTCGATTGGACATGGGCGAGGCTCGAGAGGCTGAACAGCTTGCGTTAAAGGCCGTGGATTTAGCTCCCGATGCCATCATTCGTCGCGATAGCTGGAATTTGGTAGCCACCGCTCGTGAAGCAGCCGGCGATACCGCCGGCGCGACCGCCGCCCGGTTGAATGCCCGAGGCGGCTAGTTGGGTTCAGCCTTTCAGTGCGTTTCGCGCGGCACTCAAGGTCTGATCTAGGTCTTGCCCGCTATGCACAGCGCTGATGAAGCCGGCTTCATACAGACTGGGCGCTAAGTACACACCCTGATCCAGCATGGAGTGGAAGAACTGATTAAAGCGGTCTGCATCGCAGGCAGTTGCCTCGGCGAAGCTGGTGACTTTGTCTAGTTCGCTGAAAAAGAATCCAAACATACCGCCGGCATATTCGGTGGCCATTGGGATGCCTGCCTCGGCAGCGATCGATTTAAAGCCTTCGGTGAGTTGAATCGATTTGTCTTCCAAAGCTTCAAAGAATCCCGGTTGAGACAATCCATCCAGCGTCGCTAGGCCTGCGGCCATGGCGACAGGGTTACCAGACAGAGTACCTGCTTGGTAAACCGGACCCTCTGGCGCCAGATGTGCCATCA
>JAAXJV010000273.1:0-2281 GCA_012269655.1 Pseudomonadales bacterium | reverse complement strand
CCAGACAGAGTACCTGCTTGGTAAACCGGACCCTCTGGCGCCAGATGTGCCATCACGTCGGCTCGGCCGCCAAAGGCACCCACGGGCATGCCGCCACCGATCACCTTGCCTAAACAAGTCAGGTCAGGCTTGATGCCCTGCAGTGCCTGTGCACCACCGGCATTGACCCGAAAGCCCGTCATCACTTCGTCATAAATCATTAGAGCACCATGTTGTTCGCATAGCGCCTTCAGACCCTCGATGAACCCGGCGACGGGCTTGATCATGTTCATGTTGCCCGTGATCGGCTCGATGATGATGGCGGCAATTTTGTCACCGGCTTGACTGAATACTTCTTGGCAGGCGGCTAAATCGTTATAGGGCAGGGTATAGGTGTGCTGAGCCAATTCGGCAGGCACGCCCGGACTGGTCGGCACGCCAAGTGTCAGCGCACCGCTGCCTGCTTTTACCAACAGTGAATCGCTATGCCCGTGATAGCAGCCCTCGAACTTTAAAATGACGTCGCGTCCGGTGAAACCTCGGGCCAAACGAATGGCCGACATGGTGGCCTCGGTGCCGGATGAGCATAGGCGTAGTTTTTCAATGCTAGGCATCAAAGATTTCACCTTGATTGCCAACTCGGTTTCGATGGCAGTCGGGGCGCCGTAGCTGAGACCCAGCTCAATGGCATTGCGTACGGCTTCGAGCACGGATTCGTTGGCATGGCCCAGGATCATGGGGCCCCAGCTTCCGATGTAATCGATATAGCGTTTGTCATCTGGGCCATACAGATAGGCCCCTTTGGCGCGAGACACGAACAGGGGCGTGCCGCCAACCGATTTAAAAGCCCGCACGGGGCTGTTTACGCCGCCGACTAGGTGCTTTTGTGCGTTCTCAAAAAGTTCGCTGGATGCATTCATTGCAAATTCTCTGTCATTAGAAAGGTTTTACGATGGCTAGGATGACGCAGGCCACCAAGATCAATACTGGAAATTCGTTAAACCACCGAAAGAACACGTGTGATTTGGGGTTTTCGCCGGCGGCAAAGGCTTTGACGTATTTGGCACACATCCCGTGATAGCCCGACAGGATCAGCACCAGAGTCAGTTTTACGTGTAACCAAGCGCCGGTTTGGAAGATTGAGGGGTTCATCCAAACCAGCGTGATGCCCAATGCCCAAACGACTAGCATTGATGGCGTCATAATGCCCTTAAGCAGTTTGCGCTCCATCACGCAAAAACGATCCCGGCTGACCTGATCTTCGCTCATGCGGTGATAGACAAATAAACGCGGTAAATAAAATAGCGCGGCAAACCAAGTGACGATCGCGATCAGGTGAAAGGCTTTGATGTACAGGTATGTCATTGAAAATGTGCTCTTAGTTGTTCTTCTAAAACAATGCCGCGAATTTGCCGGTCTTCGATTACGTAGACACCTTGCCAGTCATGTTTGCGGCAAAGTCCCAGTACTTCGGCCAGGGTGGCATCCGCGTTTGTTCGACCCAATGTGGGGGCATCAAGCGTGTTTAACAGCGCTCCCGCGTCGAGGTCGTCAGTTTGCCTGACGAAGTCCAGCCAAGCCAGCGCTTGAATGGTTCTTGGACCCTGTCGCCAGATGACCCAGTCAGCATTGCGAGGTAATCCAGCAAAACGGCGTGAAACGCGAACCAATCGGGTTTGCAAAGCGGCGTCAAGACCAAGGTGATCTAAGGGGTGGTTGCTCTGATGCAGCTTGACGGCCTGCCCTGCATCGTTCAATTGATCCAGTACCAGGCCGCCCTGGCCTAAACTACGGTGGATAATCACAGCGATCGCGAGGGCCAACATGGCGGGTGCGATTAACAGAGTCGAGTCACTGAGTTCGATAATGAACACCAAGGCAGCCAGCGGTGCCATCAATGCGGCCCCCATGGTGCAGGCCATGCCGATCAATGCGTAGACGGGTAGCCACTGGCCTGTGCCCAGCATGCTCACCATACTGCCGACAATCGCGCCCAGTAGTAGTAACGGCGTGATGAGTCCCAGCGGCATACCCCAGCCGGCGACCACTGCAGTCATGACTAGCTTGCTTACCAGCCAGCCAGCGAGCAATCCAAGAGTAATCTGCCCTCCCGTCAGATCTCGCCATAGGCCTTGTCCATCGCCTAGGGCATCCTGAAAAACCAGACCCACCAAGGCGCAGGCGATGCCGGCTAACAAAATCGAATAGGGTGGGCGATGGCGTTCGGCCCAGCGGGTAGTCGCGTTGAATAGCGCGCTGGTGCATCCGGCAAGGATGCCAATTAAGGCAACCCAAAGGAGGG
>JAAXJV010000249.1 GCA_012269655.1 Pseudomonadales bacterium | reverse complement strand
GCTTCGTAACCTGTGCTTTAACGCCGTACGTTATGGTCAGACCGATGTGAATATTGATCTGGTTTGGCGGGTCGGAGAAACCCGCGCCGAATTGATGGTCAAAGACAACGGTGCCGGCATCCCACGCCATCATCTGCGCCGAGTGACCGAACGCTTCTATCGGGTCGATTCGGCTCGTACACGCGAAGACGGCGGCACAGGACTTGGGTTATCCATCGTCAAACACGTTGCAGAGCGCCACAACGGAAAGCTACGAATCCGAAGCCTGGTCGGCAAAGGCAGCGAGTTTATTTGCCAATTCCCGTTAGAACGGGTGGTCGAAGTTAGACGTCCGTTGTTAGACGAGTCTGAATCGACCGATTCTTAACGCCCCAAGCTGTCGCGCCGGCCACGGCGGCACTGGGCAGCAGCAAGTTCACAAAGGGGATAGAGACCAACAGCACCACCAGCAAACCGAATACGCTGCTGTTCCACCATTCAGCGCGGGCCTGTTCGCGAGTCAAACTCAACGGGTGCCCATGGTTATCGTTCAGATAGTCGCGGTACTCAATCACCATGACCCAAGCGCCGAACGCCAACCACAAAAACGGCGCCATCAAATTCACAACGGGAATCAAACTGACCAGCAATAAAATCAGTGCCCGAGGGATATACCACAGCCATTTCTGAAGCTCACGCTTGAGCGTCCGAACGACCATCGAACCGAAAGACTCGGCTGGCAACGACGCATTGGGATCCAGGTGTTGCTCGACTTTTTCAGCCAACAGGCCATAGAAGGGTGCGGCGATAAATCCGTTTATTACGGTAAAGCCAAAGACAAATAACACCAACGCCAAGATGAAGGCCAAAGGCTGAATTAACCAGGTCAACCAATCCAGCCAATCGGGTAGATATTCAGCCGCCGCAATGACCCATCCGCCCATCGCGCCGATCAGCGTGATCATCAAGGCAATAAATACCAAGATATTGACCGTCAGCGGGACCAAAACGAAACGTTTTAGCCCCGGCGTTAATAAAAGCCGGAAGCCCTCAAAAAGGGCCGTTACGCCTTTCACTCGTCTGCGATACTCTGAATATCGCTTTCACTGACTTCAGTGTGACGAACGTCTTTGCCACGTACCGCATAAATCAGCTGTTCACTGATGTTGGTCGCGTGATCGCCCATTCGCTCCAGCGCTCGGAATACCCATAGCAACTTGACCATGCGGCCTATCGAACGAGGATCCTCGATCATGAACGTGACCATGGCACGCAAACTCGATTCGTAATCAGAATCGATCGCTTTGTCTTCGGAAAAAACACCCTGCGCTTCATCTGCGTCCAGTCGCACAAAGCTATCCACTGCACGTTTCACCAGATCTGCAACCTGACGACCTAGACTCGCCGCCAGGTTCAAGGCAGCGGCCGGGGGCTGATCCGAGGACAGCTCACTGGCCAGCTTGCCAACCTTGTAGGCTTCATCACCCATTCGCTCGAGGTCGCGCACGATCTTAGAAATGGCCATCACAACCCGTAGATCACCCGCCGCCGGTTGACGCAAAGCAATGATGTTCATCACTTCACGATCGACCAAAATCTCAAAGGCGTTGATTTGCTGCTCGGCTTGCTCAATCGAAACCATGACGCTCGAGTCCATGGTTTCCAGCGCGCCTACTGCTGTGCGCAGGTTACGCTCAACCAGTCCAGCCATCTTGAGCACATGCGTCCGCAAAGTCTCGAGCTCTTCATTGAACTGGCTCGAAATATGCTGATTTAGATCCGATGTCTTTAGGTCCATAACTTATCCAAAGCGTCCGGTGATGTAGTCCTGCGTCAAACTGTGTTGAGGCGAGGTGAAAATTTGCTTGGTCGGTCCCACTTCAACCAGCCGGCCCAGGTGAAAATACGCCGTACGATGCGACACACGCGCCGCCTGCTGCATTGAGTGGGTCACGATCACAATCGTGAACTGACTGGAAAGTTCATGAATCAACTCTTCAATCTTGGCTGTAGCAATGGGGTCCAAGGCCGAGCAGGGCTCGTCCATCAGAATCACCTCAGGGCTGACCGCAATTGCGCGGGCAATACACAGACGCTGCTGCTGACCACCCGACAGACCGGTACCGGGCTGATCTAGGCGGTCTTTTACCTCTTCCCACAATCCGGCTTTGGTTAGCGATTGCTCGACCACTTCATCCAGTTCAGCCTTGGAATCGCACAGTCCATGGATTCGAGGCCCGTAGGCCACGTTGTCATAAATGCTCTTTGGGAAAGGATTGGGTTTCTGAAACACCATGCCGACCCGAGCGCGCAGCGGAACCACATCCACAGACGGATCATAAATATCCTTACCGTCGAGTTCGATTCGCCCGTCCACGCGGCAGATATCGATGGTGTCGTTCATCCGATTCAAACAACGCAGGAACGTCGACTTGCCGCAGCCCGAGGGGCCAATAAAAGCCACGACTTCATTCGCGCCGATATCGATGGTCACGTTTTGAATCGCGTGTTTGTCACCGTAGTGAACCTGAACATTTTCAGCCCGCATACGAGGGTTATCTACGTGTACGTTGCCTACAGTTTCTTCAATTTGCACTGCCCGCTCCTCGGGTTTTTCAGTGGTTGGGTCTACAACTAAGTCCATAAGATACTACTCCCTACCAACGACGTTCGAACTTTTTACGCAGCACCACAGCCAGCGCGTTCATCACGATCAGGAAGGTCAATAGGATTAAAATCGCCGCACTGGTCTTGGCGACGTACATGCGCTCGGCGAAGTCCGCCCACATGAAGATTTGAACGGGCAATACGGTGCCGGGGTCAACAAAGCTCGTGGGCGTATCCACGATGAAGGCCACCATACCAATCATCAACAACGGTGCGGTCTCGCCCAGCGCCTGAGCCATACCAATGATGGTACCGGTCAGCATGCCGGGCATCGCTAACGGCAGTACATGGTGTGTAATTACCTGTACGCGACTGGCGCCCATGCCCAGTGCAGCATCTCGGATGCTGGGGGGCACCGCTTTAAGCGCCGCCCGTGACGAGATAATAATCGTCGGCAAGGTCATCAACGCCAACACAAAACCACCGACCAAAGGCAATGAGCGCTGAAAGCCAAAGAAGCCGATAAACACCGCCAAACCCAAAATACCGAACACCACCGACGGCACCGCCGCCAAGTTGTTGATATTGACTTCGATGATCTCGGTCAATCGATTCTTCGGTGCGAATTCCTCTAGGTAAACCGCTGTTGCAACGCCGATTGGGAAGGCCAGCAGCAACGTGATGGTCAGGGTTAGGATCGACCCGACCACCGCCCCTTTAACACCGGCCATCTCGGCATTACGGCTGGCGCTACCGCTGAAGAGGTAATCACTCAGCTGGTATTCAATTTTACCCTGCGCCTGCAATTCATCGATAAAGCCAATCTGACGATCACTTAGGCGACGATCGGACTCCGGGGTTTCGCGCTTGATGTAGCCGCGTAAAAATGAATCCACGTCATCGTCAACCGCAAACCAAATACGCTGGGTCGTGCCCAACAAATTTGGATTGTCCAGAATCATGGCCCGCAAACGGTCCTGAGCCCCTGAGGACACCAGTTTAAAGGCCTCTTTTTTACCTTTACGGCCGCTGGCACCGGTTTCAGCATAAACCGCCTGTTGCAGCACCTTGCGCGGGTTGCCATCGAATAAGGAATCAACCGAAGCGTCGCCCCTGGGATCTAATAATTCGGCATCCAAGGTGACGTCTAATTGGATGTAATGCTGGAAAAACCCTGGCACGCCTTTGCTGACAATGGTGCTCATCAAAATGACCAGGAAACCCAGTGCCGTTGCGATGGCGAGCTTGCCGATTAATTGAAAGCGACGCTCGGCGGCATAGCGCTTATTGACGCTTTGCTGAACGCGTTGTGCCGCTTCCTGCGGCGTCATCATGGCCTTAGTCATACTGCTCTCGATATTTCTTAACGATCTGCAGTGCACCGACATTCAAAATCAAAGTCACGCAGATCAAGGTTAATGCCAGGGCAAAGGCCGACAGTGTTTTGGCCGAATCAAATTCCTGGTCGCCCACCAAAATGGTGACGATTTGGCTGGTCACGGTGGTCACTGCATCCAACGGATTCGCTGTTAAGTTGGCAGCCAGCCCTGCCGCCATCACCACAATCATGGTTTCACCCACGGCCCGCGAGACGGCGAGTAGCACCGCCCCGACAATGCCAGGCAGTGCCGCCGGCAAAATGACCTGTCGGATAGATTCCGACTTAGTCGAGCCCAATCCATAGGCGGCATCGCGAAGCGACTGAGGAACCGCATTAATAACGTCGTCGGACAATGAGGATACGAACGGAATAATCATAATCCCCATGACTACGCCGGCCGCTAAGGCCGATTCTGAAGACACGTTTAGGCCGATCGACTCGCCCATCTGGCGGACAAAGGGCGCCACGGTCAAGGCCGCGAAGAATCCATACACGACCGTGGGAATGCCGGCGAGGATTTCCATGAGCGGCTTAACCA
>JAAXJV010000058.1 GCA_012269655.1 Pseudomonadales bacterium | reverse complement strand
TGCACCAACTCACGTATCGAAGATTTGCGCGATGCTGCGGCGATTGCTCAGGGCAACAAGGTGGCCGACAGCGTCAAACAAGCGATGGTCGTGCCCGGTTCGGGCTTGGTGAAACAGCAGGCCGAAGCAGAAGGGCTCGATAAGATCTTTATCGAAGCCGGGTTTGAATGGCGTGATCCGGGCTGCTCAATGTGCCTGGCGATGAACGCCGATAAATTAGGTTCGGGTGAGCATTGCGCCAGTACCAGTAACCGTAACTTTGAAGGCCGTCAGGGGGCTGGTGGGCGCACCCACTTGGTCAGCCCTTCAATGGCGGCTGCTGCGGCCATTGCAGGCCATTTTGTTGACGTTCGGGAGTTTTAATCATGCAAGCCTTTACTCAACACACCGGTTTAGCCGCGCCTTTGGATAAGGCCAATGTGGATACCGACCAGATCATTCCTAAGCAATATCTGAAATCGATCCATCGCACAGGTTTTGGTCCAACGCTATTCGATGATTGGCGGTACCTGGATCCAGGTGAGCCTGGAACCGATCACAGTACACGCCGTGTGAATCCGGATTTCGTTTTAAACGAAGCACGTTATCAGGGTGCGACGGTGTTGCTGGCGCGTCAAAACTTTGGCTGTGGCTCGTCGCGTGAGCACGCGCCCTGGGCACTGATGGAATACGGTTTCCGCGCCATCATTGCGCCCAGCTACGCCGATATTTTTTATAACAACAGCTTCAAGAATGGCCTGTTGCCAGTAATTTTGGAGCCGGCCCAGGTGGATCAACTGTTCGATTTTGTTGAATCCAACGAAGGGGCGCAGATCACGGTTGACCTTGAGCAAATGAAAGTGGTCGCAGGCGAAATGAGCTTCGGTTTTGAGCTCGATGAATTTCGTCGTGAATGTTTGTTAAAAGGTTTGGATGAAATTGGTTTGACGCTTGCACACAGCGATGCAATTCGCGCGTATGAGGCCAGCCGCGCACAGGTCACGCCCTGGATGTTTGCCGATCTGGCAGGAGAGAAATAAATGACACAAGAAGTTTTGTTGCTACCCGGTGATGGCATTGGCCCAGAAGTCACCGCACAGGCTGCCCGAGTACTGGATTGGCTGATTGATAACGCAGGATTGGATTTGCACTTAAGTGAAGCCTTGGTGGGCGGTGCGGCGATTGAAGCGACCGGTGAGCCCTTGCCTGAGGGCACCTTGGAAGCGGCACGTCAGGCTGATGCCATTTTGCTAGGCGCCGTAGGCGGCCCTCAGTGGGATGCATTGCCGATGGCGCAGCGCCCTGAAAAAGGGTTGTTAGGGCTGCGCTCTGAACTGGATTTGTTCGCGAATTTGCGTCCTGCCATTCTGTACCCTGAACTGGCCGACGCCTCAAGTTTGAAGCCCGAAGTGGTCAGTGGACTGGATATTCTGATCGTTCGCGAATTGACCGGTGGAATTTACTTTGGCCAGCCCCGCGGCGTTGAGGAACGTGACGGCGTGCGCACAGGTTTCAATACCTATGTGTACAGTGAACCTGAAATTGAACGGGCGGGTCGTGCGGCGTTTGAAGCGGCCATGAAACGTGGCAAAAAGCTCTGCAGCGTCGACAAGGCAAACGTGCTTGAAGTCACCGTGTTATGGCGCGAAGTCATGAATCGCTTGGCCGAAGAATATCCCGAGGTCGAACTGACTCACATGTATGTCGACAACGCTGCCATGCAGTTGGTGCGGGCGCCTAAGCAGTTCGACGTCATGGTCACAGGCAACATGTTTGGTGACATTTTGTCGGACTGTGCGGCGATGCTAACGGGTTCGATTGGCATGCTGCCCTCAGCGTCATTGGATGCCAATGGCAAGGGCATGTACGAGCCGGTGCATGGCAGTGCGCCAGACATTGCCGGCCAGGATAAAGCGAATCCGCTGGCGACTTTGCTGTCAGTCGCTATGATGTTGCGCCATTCGCTGGGTCAGTCGGATGCGGCAGACCGCGTCGAGAACGCTGTCAAATCGGTTTTGGCGGCGGGACATCGCACCGGCGATATCGCAACGGATGACGATGCGGTGATTGGCACACAAGCCATGGGCGATGCGGTAATCGCAGCCCTTGAAGCTCAGTAATTTAGGAAGGAATAACATGCGAGTAGGTTTAGTAGGTTGGCGCGGAATGGTCGGTTCGGTCTTGATGGACCGGATGCGCACGATGGGCGACTTCGACAAAATTGAAGCGGTATTCTTTACCACCTCTCAGGCCGGTCAAGATGCGCCTGCAGAATCCGCCGAGCCCAAGTTAAAAGACGCCAACGACATTGCTGAGTTGGCGAAAATGGACGTGGTGCTGACCTGCCAGGGCGGCGACTACACCAAAGCGGTGCACGGTCCTTTGCGTGCCAGTGGCTGGGGTGGATTCTGGATTGATGCAGCCAGTTCACTGCGTATGAACGAAGACAGTTTGATCGTTCTGGATCCAGTTAACTTGTCGGTCATCAAAGATGGCATTGCGAACGGCACACGTGACTTGATTGGCGGTAACTGCACGGTGTCATTGATGCTAATGGCGGTGGGCGGACTGTTTAATCAGGACCTGGTCGAGTGGACCAGCGCACAGACCTATCAGGCGGCTTCTGGCGGCGGTGCGCGTCACATGCGCGAATTGCTGACTGGCATGGGATTCTTGCGTGACACCGTGGGTAGCGAGCTGGCCGATCCGGCCAGTGCGATTTTGGATATCGATCGCAAAGTGGTGGCGGCCCAGCGCAGCGATCAATTCCCCAGCGAGATGTTCGGCGCGCCCTTGGCGGGTTCATTGCTGCCCTACATCGATAGCCAGCTAGACAACGGACAAAGCCGTGAAGAATGGAAAGCACAGGCCGAGTGCAACAAGATCTTGCGCACCCAGCAAACCATTCCGGTAGACGGCACCTGTGTCCGTGTCGGCGCGCTGCGTTGTCACTCTCAGGCACTGCTGATCAAGCTAAAGCAAGACGTGCCGATGGACGAGATTCACGACATTTTGGCCAACTCGAACGAGTGGGTGGATGTCGTACCAAACGACAAAGAGGCCACTATGCAGCGCCTAACCCCAGTGCGTGCCACGGGTACGCTAGATATCCCGGTTGGACGTCTGCGCAAAACTAACATGGGCGGCGAATACCTCAACGCGTTCACCGTGGGTGATCAGCTGTTGTGGGGTGCGGCTGAGCCCTTGCGCCGTGCGTTGAACATCATTCAGGAGGCCTAATGCGGCTTGCGGTCTTGGGCCAGGGCGTGGTGGGTCGCGCTCTGACCGACGCGCTGATTGAGCGCGGTTACGAGCTGGATGTCTTTACTCAAAAAGACAGTGCCGGCGTGCCCTATGTGACGGGTGGAACCACCTTGGATGTCAAAGACATCGCCGAGTATCAACCGGGCCAATACACCTGGGTGATCAATGCGATGCCGGCCGGGGTCGTGGTTGAAGCCCCCGCCAATGGAGTCCTGCTTGACTGGTCTGGATCGCTTGGCCAGTGGTGGGATGACGAAAGCCCTGAGCCAGGCTCAATCCTGCGCCCGATTCCCCCAGCCCAGCGCATGGCGTTGGCGGCCTTGCGTGCAGTAGGTTTGTCACATGTTCTGTCTGCCGATTTCACTGCATTGTGGTCGGTCGGGCGATTAGGGCACAAGGGTGTCCAACGCTTAGCCGGTGAAACGGCCAAGATGCTCAACGGTCAAGGCAAAGACGAGGGCGACATTGCCTTTGATCTATCTGTGACTTCGAGCACGCCTGACGCATTGGTTTTGTATTCTGAACTCATGCCCTATCAAATCGGTTGGGGCGAGATGGTCGTGCCTACTTTTCATGGCATGGCGATTCGCGTTAGTGTTTTGGGGAGTAAAAACTTCGGTGATGAAACCTTTGACCGGCTCAAGTCGGTGGGATTCGAGGAAGCCAGTGATATCAGTTTGATGGATATCCAGGCGTCGCCGGAAAATCGATACGTCGTCGGCTACCAAGCCAACGGTCCTCGATTATCAATGACGCTAGGGTTTGATCCTGTTGCACAGTTGGTCTCGACCACGCTGGACTTGTTGGATCGCCCGCTCTGAATCAGGTTTAGGCCGAGCAAACATAAGGGTAAGGCATGCAGCGCATTAGACTTGCAGTAGCCAAAGCAATAATCGCCACGGCCTTTTCTGGGTGGATTGGATTCTCCAGTGCCATCGAGTTGGGGCCGATCCAGCTTGTTTCAAAACCTGGAGAGGCATTCCAAGCTCGCATCGATATTACGGACTTGGGTGATACCCAAGCCGCCCAGCTGCTGCCCGGTTTGGCCCCCAAATCTGAGTTTGATCGACTGGGTGTGCCGCGTTCGCCGGCCTTGGCCGATCTGACCTTTGAGTTGGTGCCGGCTGATGATCAAGCACAGGTGATCATTCGCAGCACCGACCCGATCAATGATTTGGCTCTCGAATTCCTGCTCGAGTTGTACTCTCCGAACAGCCGAATCGTCAAAGCTTACAGCCTGTTGTTTGATCCGCCGGCGGATGCCGCGCCCATGCC
>JAAXJV010000048.1 GCA_012269655.1 Pseudomonadales bacterium | reverse complement strand
GCCCTTGCCAGAACTCAATTCGATCCGGCACCACCCGATAACCACCCCAATGGTCTGGTCGTGGAATCGGATCAGCGAATCGCGATTCGGCTGCGTCAAATTGCGCTTGTAATGAATGATCATCCGCTAGCGGTTTGGATTGTGCCGACGCCCAGGCACCCAGTTGACTGGTTCTAGGGCGAGAGTGGAAATACTCTGTTGAGGCCTCGGGCGAAATTTTCTCGACTCGACCTTGGATTCGCACTTGACGCTCGAGCGGCTCCCACCAAAAGCACAACGCAGCACGTGGTGTTTGAGCCAGCGCCGAGCCCTTATCACTCTCGTAATTGGTGAAAAAGACAAAGCCCTGATCGTCTAACTCTTTGAGCAACACGATTCGAGCTTGTGGCTGACCCTCGAGGACCGTCGCCAAGGTCATCGCATTGGGTTCTTTAACCTGATCTCTGGCCGAATCAAACCACTGCCGAAACTGCAAAATAGGGTCGTCGGACATATCCGCTTCGGCCAGTTTTCCGACTTTGTAATCCTGGCGCAAATCCGAAATATCGCGATTCATGACCACTCCTCTAATTTATTTAGGGCTTCAGCAATCGTTCGAACACCCATCACCGTTGAACCCTCGACTTTGGATTTGGGGGCATTAGCCGCTGGCACCAAGAGGCGTTTAAATCCATGCTTTACGGCTTCTAGAATGCGTTCTTGACCACCGCTGACCGGACGTATTTCACCTCCCAGACCTACTTCGCCGAATACGGCAAGATCCGCCGGCAAAGCGCGCCCTCGAAAACTCGAGACCAACGCCAACATCAACGCCAGATCACCTGCGGTTTCAGTTAGCCGTACGCCGCCAACCACATTGGCAAAGACATCTTGGTCCCCAATCAGAACATTGCCGTGACGATGCAATACCGCAAGCAACATACCCAGGCGAGCCTGATCCAGTCCGACCGCAACACGTCTAGGATTGCCATGGGCCATATCGACCAGAGCCTGAATCTCGACCAACAGTGGTCGAGTGCCTTCGCGGGTCACTGCCACCGCACTGCCCGGAGAAGGCGTCTCTGGCCGATCCAAAAATATGGCAGACGGTTCACGAATCTCGCGCAGACCTTTGTCTGTCATGGCAAACACGCCCAACTCATTGACCGTGCCGAATCGATTTTTAATCGCCCGCAGAGTGCGATAGCGTCCATCACTATCACCATCGAGCAATAAGGATGCGTCAATCATATGCTCTAGCACTTTGGGGCCGGCGAGCGAACCCTCTTTGGTTACGTGACCGATCATGATCACGATTTGGCCGGTTTGTTTTGCATGACGAGTAAGCAACGCTGCTGACTCACGAACCTGAGTCACACTGCCTGGCGTAGCTGACAGATCGGCTACGCGCGTCACCTGAATCGAATCCACTACGATGACGGCGGGCTTCATTTCATCCGCCGCGGCCAGAATGGCCTCGACACGTGACTCGGTCATTAATTCAAGCTGATCCGGCTGCAAACCCAATCGCTGAGCACGTACCGCAATTTGTTGTAGCGATTCCTCACCACTGACATACAAAACCGGACTGCTTCGGGCCAGCGCACTGGTGACCTGCAAGAGCAGGGTGGATTTGCCAGCCCCTGGATGGCCACCGAGCAACACCACTGAGCCTGGCACAAACCCGCCTCCCAACACCCGATTCAATTCGACTGATCGGGTCTCGATGCGCTGAGTTTCTTGGATTTCAATGTCAGAGAGCTTGCTGCGCTTGGGTGCCTCACCGGTCCAACCGCTTTGGGTGGCAGAATCCGATGAACGCTGTTCAATTAGATTCCACTCATGACAAGTCGAACATTGGCCTTGCCAGCGGCTGTACACAGCCGAACAACCC
This sequence comes from Pseudomonadales bacterium, assembly GCA_012269655.1. GTDB lineage: Bacteria > Pseudomonadota > Gammaproteobacteria > Pseudomonadales > Litorivicinaceae > Litorivicinus. The sequence goes on along the minus strand of JAAXJV010000048.1, from coordinate 2,649 downwards.
GAACAAATGAACTGAGCTTTGATTTTGGCCAAGTTAGGCGCCTCCTGGACGCCCAACTCAACTTAGGCGCTCGCTATTTTCGATAGGATAACGTCTGCAGGCTGCCCTCGGCGAGCCCCAGCCGACATTACCAATGCGTCGACAAACAACGTCAGCAACGACTGAGTCCGTGCAATGGCCTGTGCATCTTCGATTGGATCATTGACCAATGGAATGCACAGGTCCGCTTCTTTAGCCAAAGACAAGCGCGTTGAGCACACCGCAATTAAACGCGCCCCTTTGACTCGCATCGCTTCGGTGGCGGTATTACTACTTGACTGCCCCGTGAAGTCGAAGGCCAAGACCAAATCTGACGGCCCCAGAGGCTCACGCAAACTAGGAAGCTGGCTAAGCGCCTCAACATCCATTTGGTTTAAAGCCTCGACCAATCGCTTTATCGGTTGAGTTTCGATGGCACCGCCCAGCACTACAACTCGACGAGCCGAGAGTAGCCAGTCCATCAGGGCAGACAAGGGCCACTGACCCAGTCGCTGAAAGGCGTCGTCTGCCAACGCGAGGTGGCTTTCGAACATGCGTGAGAAAATCGCTTCGCTGGTGAGATCAGATTCGAGCGACCGAAACTGATAACTGCTACCCGCGGCCAATTCCTGAGCCAGCTTCATTTTCAGATCGGGATACCCTTCACAGCCCACTCGGCGGCAAAACCGGTTGACTGTTGGCTGGCTCACGTCCGCCTGTTTCGCCATCGTAGCGATTGACATTCGGACGGCCCTGCTGGGTTCGCTTATAATAACTTCAGCGACGCGCCGTTCTGATTTGCTGAGCTCTTTTGCCTGTTCTTGTATCCGTCCAAGAATCATCGCACAAGACCCATATTTATGGTTATGTAGTAAAACTACTCCACATTTCGAAAAAAAGGAACAAAAATGCAACAAGCCCACTCATTACTTGTACTTTTTGTTGGACTTATTGCCAGTTTTTCCCCAATCTCAGCCGCAAATGAATGGACAGAGCCAAACAAAAAGCCAGACAGCATCTCACTCGGCACCGAATTATTTGAGCAAAAAATAGATCTGTCCAAACCCGCTCTAGTCAATTTCTGGGCCACCTGGTGCGCGCCCTGCATTAAAGAGATTCCCGATTTACAAAAAGCCGCCCGGGCACTCGCGCCCAAGATCCAGGTACTACTGGTGAACGTTGGCGAGAGCGAAAAACAAATTCGTTTCTTTGCAGACAGCAAACCGGAATTAGAGCTATCCACCGGCACAGCTGTATTGCAGGGATTTGAATTCAGTGCATTGCCAGACTGGGGCATGCGCGGCCTGCCAACTAGCTATTTGATTAAAGATGGCAAAGTGCTGAAACAAGCCGAAGGTATTTTGGATTGGGCAGATTCGGACGTGCAGCAGACTATTCGCCAGCACCTAGAGCTTGCTTCACCATAGGCACCGTCAAAATTTGCGGTAGCACTTCGACCTCGCCTTTCGAATACACAACATAGAGGGGCACACCAGCGCGATTGAAACGATCCAAATAGGCCGTGATGTCTGGGTCGTATTCGGTCCAATCGGCTTTTATAAAACGGACATCCAACTGCGCGATTTCAGCGTCACTGAAGACTAAACGCTCGTTGGACAGGCAACTGATACACCAATCGGCCGTGACATTGACCAACACGGGCTCTGGAGATTGAATCCATTGCTCCAATTTCGCGCTATCGAATGCTGTCCACGCGACCGAGTCCTTGGCTTGAGCAGGCCAAAGAAGCCACACCGCCACCGAAGTCACTACCGCACCGGTGGCACGCACTTGCCGGCGCCAGCTCCAAATGGCGAAAGCCACAACCACAGGCAGCATGAGCCACCACAGCTCCGTCGAAAGCCCCAATTGCGACAGCAAAATCCACATCAACCAGGCCGCGGTACCGATCATTGGGAACGCCAGACCCTCTTGCAGCCGCTGCATCCACGCACCGGGACGAGGCAGTCGCTGCGCGACCGAATCGAACGCATGGATGGCCCACATCGGCAAAGCAAAGCCGATCGCGAGCGCCAGCAATATTCCAAACATCACGGCAGTAGAGGAGGCTAAGGCAAAGCCGAGCGCCGGCCCCATAAAAGGTGCCGTGCAGGGACTGGCGACTAAGACCGCCAATACGCCACTCCAAAAATCCCCCGAGTACCCCTGACGCTGAGTTAGTTGCTGCCCAGCGCCCATCAACGACGAGCCCAGCTTGAAGATCCCTAGCATTGACGCGGCCAGTACCAACATCAAAGCCGCCATCAATCCAACGAACCAAGGCGACTGAAGCTGGAATCCCCAACCGATCGCAGCCCCAGCCCATTGCAGCAAACTCAGCATCAGCCCCAGCGCAACAAAACTCAGAACGACACCCAACGCAAAGACATGCCCGCGCATGCGGCGATGGCCACGCTCAGCTCCCGCCATATTCATGACACCGGCCGCCTTGATCGCCAGTACCGGAAAAACACAGGGCATCAAATTTAGAATAATGCCGCCGGCAAAGGCGCCAAGCGCCATCCATAGCCCGGTCCAACTACCACTAACCGGACCGGATTCAAAATCCACGCGCCAGCTTTGCCGCGCATCCAAATTCACGAGCTCGCCTTTGGGCCACTGTTGCGAGGC
>JAAXJV010000132.1 GCA_012269655.1 Pseudomonadales bacterium | reverse complement strand
TGCAGGCGGATCAGCGATTATCCGGGCAGCCGTTAGCTTACTTAAGCACACATCCACTCTCGAGTGAGCGTATCGCGGATGCTAAGAATCGACTCGGAAATCGTGCAACGACACAGATCATTTCCGCCGACGAATACCGATGGTGGCAACGGCTCGCCCGTAATTCCCAGGCGAAGCCCAGTATCGAGGAAATACAGAGCGCTACCCCAGAGCACAGCCGTATTCGCTACCAACTACTGGCCCGGCTTTATGAGCAAAAAGAAAACTGGGATGCCTTAGATGCCGTCCTAAACGAAGCCGCCTTCAGCTATCCTCAGGACTTAGCACTGGGATTAATCGCAAGCCAACGAAGATCCCCAAACGATGCTTTGAAGCAACTGGGACACCTGGCTGAACACCATCCCTATATTGCGTTGCCATTAAATGAAGCCGCCCAACGAGCCCGCCAACTCAATTGGGAACCCGAATTTCATTATTACTCAGGATTAGCTCAACTCAGGATGGGCGGTATCGAGCGAGCCAAGGAGCATTTTTCGTTGGTGGCGTCGATGGATAGCCCATTTGCAGCGCCAGCCAAAGAAGAATTGACTCGACTGCGCTAGCCTAGGCTTGGAAAGATACCATCCGGCCAAGGGATACTCGTGCCGCTTGTGCGATCGGTTCTGGCACATGAATTTGATAGCGGCCCTGCTCGTCGGACAGACAATCAATAATCTTTTGCAGGCTGTTCATCCCCATCCAAGGACAGTGCGCGCAACTCTTACAATCCCCGCCCGCACCTCGGGTCGGCGCTGCAATCAACGTTTTCTCCGGGACGGCTTGGCGCATTTTGAAAAAGATTCCCTGATCAGTCGCTACGATCAGTTGTGGATGTGCCAACTGTCGAGCCGCATCAATCAGTTGTTTTGTTGACCCTACCGCATCTGCCACATCGACCATTTCTTGTGGGCTTTCGGGGTGTACCAGTATTGCCGCTTCGGGGTAAAGCGTGCGAAGACTGCCAAGATCGCGGGTACGGAACTCTTCATGCACGATACAAGCCCCGTCCCATAGCACCATATCCGCGCCGGTCTGCTGCTGCACGTAGCGACCTAGGTGCTTATCCGGTGCCCATAAGACTTTTTGCCCCTGCGCATGTAAGTGGGCAACCACCTCCAGCGCAATAGACGAGGTCACCACCCAATCGGCTTCAGCTTTTACCGCCGCCGAGGTATTGGCATAGACGACCGCCACGCGATCCGGGTGCGCTTGCCTCCACGCCCGATATTCACCGGCCTCGCAACCAATGTCCAAGGAACAGGTAGCAGCGAGCTCAGGCATTAAGATATTTTTTTCCGGACTGAGTATCTTTGATGTCTCACCCATGAAACTGACGCCGGCCACAACCAACGTCTGAGCATCAGACTGCTGGCCCCAACGAGCCATATCCAATGAGTCGCTGACGTAGCCCCCTGTCGACTCGGCCAGCGCCTGGATTGTTTCATCGACGTAGTAATGGGCGACTAATTTGGCGCCTTTGCCGTTTAACAGATCCGCAGCCTGATCCATCAGCGCTTTGTTCTGATCTTCGGGGATCGGATCGGGCAACTGAACACGATCCAGATAATCCTTCACAATCTGTTTGTTGACGACGTAATCAGCGGTCATAGGAATCTCACAGTCGGCTAAGGGCGCAAGGGTACCGCCGGAGACTGACCGAGGCAAAAAAAATCCCAGCAGTGCTGGGATTAAGAATAAAAGCCACTGACGGAACGACTCGCGTTCAGTCAGAGAAGATCTAACGAAGAAAAAAACAGTAACGGCTCTGGGAGAACCCTTAGCCTGGGATGAAACACCCTGTTACTTGGGCGCGCATGGTACGCATGCGCTTTACCCCAAGCAACACAGAATTTGCCAATTTACTCAGAAAATATGCGCCTGTGCGGCGTCAAAGCTGAATCGCAAATCTTGGCCCACCTCAACGTCCAGCGATTCGGCTGAAGCAAAGCGGAACAGCGTACCGCCCGGTGTCAGCAACTCCAGGATAGTCTCTGTGCCCAGTCGCTCAACCAAGGTGACGTTACCGGCCAAGGCGCCTTGCTCGTCGATCACTAGGTGTTGGGGACGAATACCCAATTTTACGTTGTCCCCCGCTGACTTTTCCGTTGATACCAATCGAGCACCCTGGGCTGACACGTCGTCACCCTGAAAGTCTGCTGAACCGACCAATTGACCGTCGAAGAAGTTCATCTTGGGCGATCCTAAGAATCCCGCAACGAATTCGTTCTCGGGCTGGTTAAACAGCTCCATGGGCGAGCCGACTTGCATCACACGGCCTTCTTTTAACACAACGATTTTGTCGGCCAATGTCATGGCTTCGACTTGGTCGTGTGTTACATAAATAGTAGTCGCCCCTAGCTGACGATGCAGTTTAGAGATCTCTACCCGAGTATCGTGGCGCAGTGCTGCGTCCAAATTCGACAAAGGCTCATCAAACAGGAACACCTCTGGATCACGAACAATCGCACGTCCAATGGCCACACGCTGACGCTGACCACCGGACAAGGCGGCAGGACGTCGGTCCAACAAATGCTCCATCTGCAGAATTTTTGCCGCCTCGGTGACCCGCTCATTGATTTCACTCTTGGAAAAGCCCTGCAAATCCAATGAAAACGCCATGTTGTTATAGACCGTCATATGCGGATACAACGCATACGACTGGAAGACCATGGCAATACCCCGCTTAGAAGGCGGTAGATCCATCACCAATCGATCTGCAATCGAAATCTCGCCGCTGGTCAAGGTCTCCAATCCCGCAATCATGCGTAGCAAAGTCGACTTACCGCAGCCAGAAGGGCCAACAAAGACCACGAATTCGCCTTTGTTAATTTCTAGATCGACGTTCTTGATAACGTGAACGTCGCCGAAGGACTTGTTTACATCTTTAAGTTGTAACTGAGCCACAATGGTTTTCCTTTAAACTTTTTTATGTTGGCCGAGCGCTCAGGCTCGGCCTTTTCAAATTCTAAACAGCTTGTCTTAGCCGCCTTTTACTGAGCCCGCCAACAGACCACGAATGAAGTACTTCTGCATCGCCAGGAATACAACAACGGGTACGATCATTGAAATCACCGCAGACGCATTCAGCAGGTGAAGTTGATCTTTAAAGGTACCGAGTTGTTGCTGCAGTCGGATGGGGAACACCAAGTCCTCACCATTGTTGGGTCCGATGTAAAGCGCCACGATCAAATCATTCCAAACCCACAGGAACTGGAAGATGCTAAACGAGGCCAGTGCAGGCACTGAGAGCGGCACAATTAAACGAACAAAAATTTGTAGGTGGTTGGCGCCATCAATACGAGCACTTTCCAACAACTCCCGCGGCAGTCCCACGATGTAGTTACGCAACAAATAGATTGCCAAAGGCAACCCAAATGCCGTGTGGGTGACCCACAAGCTCGCATAACTTTTCGATGCGACCTCGCAGGAATTGGATAACTCACAGTCGGTCAGCCAAGCATTCAATGACGACGCCCAATGCGCGATGCCACTAAATCCCTGCAAAATGGGCAGAAACGCCAGCTGTGTCGGCACCACCATCAAGGACACGACAATTACGAATAACCAATCCCGACCGGGAAACCGCATCCACGCAAAGGCATACGCCGCAAAGGCCGCGATGGTGATCGGAATGATCGTGGCCGGAATGGTCACGATGAAACTGGCAATCAAGGCGTTCGGAACGTCTTCATTTTCCAGCAGCACCTCTTCATAGGCCGCCGCACCAAAAACGGGGTCTTGATTGATGAAGACATCCAGATTCTTAGGCTTGGGTATCGTTGGTTCGTCGAAAGTCAGTATGTAATCGCCATTCGGCTGGAATACGAGCTCACCATCACGGACCGACATCGCTTCTCCTGGCGGTACCAGCTTACGAATCAACTGGGTTTTGCCGGGGTTTTCTGGGTCTGCGACTCGGCCCTTGAACAAAACAGATTCCACCGTCCCACTGACAGGAAAATCCTCTTCGGTCAAATTAATACGATCAAAAATATTCCCATCAATACTCAGTACGGGCTCATCCAAGCCCCGGTCGTGAGTACTAAACCTGTGGCCTAATTCTGTCGGTGTAAATGCCGTCCAGAACCCAGAAGTCTTGGACGCCAGCTCAGAGCGCAGAGACGTCGCAACCAACGAAACGAACGGGACGACCCAAATAAAGACAATCAGCGCTAGAACGACATGTTTAAGCGTGCGACTAATCATACGATTGAAAATTCCATAGTTATAAACTCGCCTGCTCGCGACGAATGCGCCAGGCGTTAAAAATCATGATCGGCAGTACCGTCAGCATCAGCATGACCGCGATCGCCGCAAATAGGTTATCGACGTTATCACCGCCAATTGACCAGTTGTTTCGGGCGTTTTCCATCATCACCGCCAGAAGCAATTTGTCATCATCGTTGGCTGACAAGGCATACGGAATGTCGAATACCTTCAGAACCAGAATCACCAACGTTGTCCAAACCACCATCACGGTTGA
>JAAXJV010000009.1 GCA_012269655.1 Pseudomonadales bacterium | reverse complement strand
GCTGCCCGTCGCAGGGTGGGTGCCTCTTCCCAAGCGAGCAGGACGTCGATGTTGTTGGCATTTTGTAGTGTGATGCGATCTAGCGTCACGCAGGCTAATTCCTGGTCTTCCATGCGCCGTGTCTGTTGGCATAAACCCGCCAGCGCGTAGACATCCGATGCCAGCGAGTAGCCCTTTTTGTGTTGCCCTAGATATAAGGGGCTGTCCTGACAAATTGCATACAGTCGATCGGGGCTATCGTTGAACAAGATAACGAGCGCGTATTGACCATGAATTTGCTCCAGGGCGCTGCGAATCGCGTGGGCCGGTTCTAATCCTTGATTCAAACCCGCTTCGATTAGATGAGGAATGACTTCCGAATCGGTTTCGGACTGGAATTCGACGCCCTCGGACTTCAGTTGCTCGCGCAGGGCATCGGCATTCTCGATGATTCCGTTATGAACGACGGCCACCTTATCGCTGCAATGCGGGTGTGCGTTCTCTTGTGTAGCGCCTCCATGCGTAGCCCAGCGGGTATGGCCAATGCCAACGTGAGCTTTGGTGCTGTCCTTGGGTAGGGTGTCGTAGAGCTTTTCTACCGCGCCGGGTGTCTTACGTACATGGATGCCATCGGCATTGCCAAAGGCGATCCCGGCGGAGTCGTAACCGCGATAGGACAGTTGTTGAAGTTGCGACAGTAGCGTCTCAACAATGGCGTTCTGACTTAGGTTTGCTGCAATTCCACACATAGGGTTCTCCTCATTTGGAATGGTTTAAGCAAAGGCTGTGCCAGAATAATTAATTTAGATTTTTCAACGGTTTGAATTGCGATGAACCTGCAATAATGCGATTTGCAAGCCTGAGAGAATGTAGATCGGCCAGGTGAAACCTTGGGTCAGGAAGGTCCCCGAAACCAGTGTCCCCCAGATGCCTGCGACTACTGATTGGCTGGCGCGATGCAATAGTGGGTTTGGCATCGGTGTGGTGTCGAGATCCTTTAGCATCCCCATGCCAGAGCGTAATGTGACTGTGACTGCGGTGACAAACATGATCAAACCCAGAATGCCGGTCTCGGCCAATACGCCAAACCAGGTACTGTGCACGGAGTGATTTTTGCCGTCCCAGTGGCTGGAGTAGTAGTAATAATTTGAATAGAAGTTATCCAAGCCCACGCCAGTGAATGGGTTATGTAAGGCCATCCGGTAAGCGGCCTGCCAGGCCCATAATCGACCCATGGACGACGCATCGATGCCTTCTTCAGCTGCGCCACCCGAAGCGCGGTCCGAGATGCCGGCGACCGCATACAAAAAGCCCAGACCCAAGACGCCGGCAGCGCCCGTCACGACCAAAGACTTCACTTTGCGCAGCCAGAAGAATCCGACCACGGCGATGATACCCAGCAACCCACCCCGACTTTGCGTGGCGATAATGGCCGAGAACAATGCGAGGAACGACAAACCGCCGAACAATCGGGCATACCATTTCGCACGGTTGTCCAGCGCATAGGCAATCGTAAAGGCGGTCGGTAGCATCAAGACCAACGACAAATCGTTCGGATCGCCGAGGACACTGCCGATATCACGTCCGATGGTGACTCGGGTACCTTCAACTAGACCAATTGAATTCACTTTGTTGAATAGCGCCACCCCAGCGGTTGCGCAGCCTCCCAGACAAATAAATAAACCCGCGGTGGCGAAGTCTTTGTCCGTTCGAGTGAGCCAGACGATGGCCAGCATCATCAGAGCAATCTTCCAATAGCGTGCTGAAAAGCTCTCAATCGCCAAACTAGGATTGGTGGCCATTGGAATGCCGATGGCCACCAGGCCAATAAAAATAAACCAATAGGTGAGCTCACGACTCCAGTAGGGCTTTAACTGTTGAGAAACAAAAATGTGCCAACCCAATGCGCTGATCGACGCGAGCGACAACATGAGCGGGATTTTTAGTGAGTACAGAAACGGGAAGCTTTCATGAATTCGAAAGAATGAAAAGACAACAAATCCAAGCACCATGAGCTGTGGCAGATACAGCACCACCAGCAGGCCTACCGGCAACAAACCAATAACACCGGCGATGGCGGGATGCGGCAGTATTCGCATCGCCGCACCAATCGGCGCAAGCGCCGTTGCCCAAATGCCCAGGTGCATCCAACCCTTCATGCCCAGCTCAACTTACGTTGTTTAAGCGCCCAAAGGCTCGCCAAGGCCAGCGCAATAAGTGCAGCTAATCCAAATGCCGCAATAATCGGCAAGGCTTGACCTAATCCATGGCCAATGGCGATGGCCGCTAAGATTCCGCTAACGGGCAAGGCGATATCCATACGCCACAAGCGCCGCGCGGCCAAATAAATCCAAAGCGTCCGCAAGCACGAGGCGAGCGCTAAGGCGTAAGCGATTCCGAGACCTCCATATTGGGTACCCGCCAGAACCATAAGTGCGGTGGCGACCAGCGCACTGCCGATATTGGCTTTGAGTAATCCGCCGGTGCGCTCGCGCCACAGTCCAAAGTTGGCGTATTCCGAGAGCTCCTTGGCGGCCATGGCGACAATGACCGGAAGCAAATAATCCATGCCACCCCAGTAATCTTGGGGTAGCGCAAAATAGACGAAGCTGGGGACCGTTAGCAGGATAAAGAAGGCGGCCAGCGCCAATAACCAAACGCCTTGGGCACTGGCCTGGTTAAGTGCTTTCGGATCCTCGGATAGACTGATGCGTTTGGGAAAAAACCACATGCCAAAGGGCTGGAGCAACAACGCCAAGGCTAAACCGAACTTCGCCGCAACAGAGTATCGCCCGACCTCAGCCAACGAATCAAAGTGTCCGATGTAGGCGCGTTGCATGCTAAACAGGGCGATCGCCAGCAACCCCGAGCCAGTCAAAGGCGCGCAATGTCGGATCCAACCAGAAACAGGAATAGGTGTGTTCTGGGCGATGGGTTGCATGGCTTGGCGTAATGCGACGGCCTGAACCAAGTTGGCGATCAAGCCAGCGGCCAGCATGCCAGTCACCCCATAATCGGCACTGACAAACACAATGGTTAATACGGTCTGCAACGCGACCTTGGACAGTGCGATGCGTGCAAATTGCGCCGAGCGATCTTGCATTCGTAGCCAAGCCATCGGAAAGCTAATTTGACCCTCAAGTACGGTGGTTAAACCGGCTAAAGCAATCCATAGGCGTATTTCAGCGTCGCTAATCCAGGGCAGCGCCATTAAACAGACGAGTGTGCCAGCCAGGGTCAGACGATTTACCTGAATCCATAGATAATGAATCATGCCATCCGAGTCCTGGCCCTGGGCAAACCGATACAGCGCTTCGGTCATGGCAAAGGCACAGACGACCGACCCGATCGAAACCATTAGCGCCAACAACTGCAAGACACCAAAGTCTTCAACGGTTAATTGATTCGCAAGCCAAGGCAGCATCAGTAGGCTGATTCCTTTTGACAGTGCAATGCTTACCGCATATAGCAGCGTATGTTTCATGCGGCCTCCGACATCAGTTGATCCAAGGCCTGGTGCAATGGAGAGAAGGCATTTTCTAGGCTGTATTGCTGGGAGAATTCCTTGGCATTGTTTCCGATGGTGTGCGTACGTTCTGGATTAGACAGGGCCCGCTGGAGTGTTTTCTCTAAAGATTCCGCATCGCCCAGGGTGTACTTCAAACAGTGCTCGCCATCTTTCAGGCGCTGATCCCAATAGGCGCCATCAGCCGGGATAACAGGGCACAACCCAGCGGTCATGGCTTCTAGGATGCTAAGTCCGAAGGGCTCGCGTTCAGAAGTCGAGACAAATATCGAACGTTGCCGCCTAAGCTCATCCAGATTCGGCGGATCAAAAGCCCATTGAGCCTTAGGTAGCTGCATTGGGAGTCGTTCCTTGTCATCTTCATTGACGGGCAAGCACGCAATGGTGATGGGGCTGTCTAAATTCTGACTGGCCTGAATCATGACGTCCAAGCGCTTCCAGGGCATATTTGACGCCGCCCATAGAATTCCCTGAGCGTCCGGAGTGATGGGGCTGATTTTTTTTGCATTGATGCCGTTATTGAAGCGAACCAAAGCGTCTGGTTGTTGAGCTAGCTCAACGGTTTTCAGTGCAAAAACCTGTTGCGCCCAGCGCAATCCTATTCGAGTAAGTTTGGTATCGGGCGCCGGTCCGTGTACGAACTGGACGTAACGCTTCCCAAAAAGCTTGGCTGCAAACATGGCCCCGGCATCGACGTGCGGTGTGGATGCGCCAACGACGATGCTAGGGCGTGTCCATATCAGGGCCCAACTCACCAGCAGTGCGTGCCAAATTAGCTGGGCGTAGTAGGCGAGGCCTGAGGGATGTTCCGAGCGAGGGATCCAGGTTTGATTAACAATTTGAGCGCCGGGCCAGGCATCCGGTGTGGACGTAAGGACCTGCAATGTATTCATCCCGGACCAACTTTGCAGGGCATCCAAGGTCGCGACTTTTGATCCGCCTTTCATCGTAATGGGGTCGATAACCAGTACTCGACTCATGCCCAGCCTCGCTTTTGTAGTTGGTTTTTGGTCAACTCCGA
>JAAXJV010000113.1 GCA_012269655.1 Pseudomonadales bacterium | reverse complement strand
GCGGCGCGTTCATCACGGCGATGTCTAACTCGTTCGGCGCTCGCTGGTTCGACGAAGAGTGGAATGCACAGTTCGACTCACGTGAGTGGTCAGATACCCTGAACTTCTTCAACAACATGATGACCGACGCAGGCCCTGCTGGCTTTGCGACTAACGGCTTCAACGAAAACCTATCGCTGTTCCAACAGGGCAAGTGCGGTATGTGGATTGACGCCACCGTTGCGGCTTCATTTGTTACTAACCCCAAGGACTCTACCGTTGCCGACAAGGTTGGCTTCGCGCTAGCACCTGACAATGGCATGGGTGTTCGTTCAAACTGGCTGTGGGCTTGGGCACTGGCTATCCCCGCAGGTACTCAGAAAGAAGGTGCGGCTAAGCAGTTCATCGAGTGGGCGACTTCTAAAGACTACATCGAGCTAGTTGCAGCTAACGAAGGTTGGGCAAACGTTCCTCCGGGAGCACGTACTTCACTGTACGAAAACCCCAACTACACTGCTGTTCCTTTCGCGCAGATGACTTTGGATTCAATCCTGTCTGCTGATCCGAACAATTCAACCGTTGACCCCAGCCCCTACGTGGGTGTTCAGTTCGCTGCGATCCCTGAGTTCGCAGGTATTGCGACTGAAGTAAGCCAGGAATTCTCTGCAGCTTACGCTGGACAGCAAAGCATCGAAGAGGCTCTGGCTAAGGCTCAGGCGCTGACTAATGATGCAATGGAAGCTGCGGGCTACCGCTAGTAACCACGACCCCGAGGGGATCCCGTTTGGGTTCTCCTCCCCCTCGGGGTATTTTTGATTTCCCTTTAAATTTCCTTACGAGGTTTGCTTAATGGCAACTCAACACTCGAGAACTGCTGCGCGCGCCATGATGGCACCGGCCGTGGTGCTTCTACTGGGATGGATGCTGGTCCCGCTGATCATGACGCTGTATTTCTCTTTCAAGAAATACTTACCGCTACGCGGAGGCGATCTAGGCTGGGTAGGCTTTGATAACTACGTGCGGTTTGTCTCTAGCAGCTCGTTTTGGCCCAGCGTTCAAACGACTCTGCTGATTGTCGGTGCCGTTCTGGTCATTACGATTGCACTGGGTGTGTTGCTCGCTCTGTTATTAGATCAGCCGATGTTCGGCCAGGGCATCGTCCGAATTTTAGTCATTGCGCCCTTCTTTGTGATGCCAACCGTGTCTGCCTTGATTTGGAAAAACATGTTTATGGACGCGAACTACGGTTTGTTTGCGTACCTTTGGGAGTTTTTCGGCGCCGAGCCAGTCGCTTGGATGTCGCAGGCTTCTATTCAATCCATCATCATGATCGTGAGCTGGCAGTGGCTTCCCTTTGCCACCTTGATTCTACTGACGGCCATTCAGTCTCTGGATAGCGAGCAGCTTGAGGCTTCTGAGATGGACGGTGCTACCACGTTGAAACGCTTCTGGCACATCGTTCTGCCGCATTTGAGCCGCGCAATAACGGTCGTTTTGCTGATTCAGACGATTTTTTTATTGTCGATCTTCGCCGAAATCTTTGTCACCACCGGCGGTGCATTTGGCTCTAAGACACTGACTTACTTGATTTTCCAGCGTGTATTGGAGAGCCAGAACGTGGGCTTGGGTTCCGCTGGCGGCGTTTACGCCATCATTTTGGCCAACATCGTAGCGATCTTCTTAATGCGGATCGTCGGCAAGAATCTGGATAAATAGGTCACGACATGGCACGCGCAGTTACAACACAACGAAAACTCATTAATACAGGACTGGCTTGGGCAATCGGCTTACTGATTTTCTTCCCTATCCTGTGGACCATACTTACTAGTTTTAAAAGCGAAGGCCAGGCAATTGCCGATCCGCCGCTATTCCTATTCTTCGATTGGACGCTTGAGAACTACGCCATCGTTCAGGAACGGTCTGATTACGGTAAGTATTTGATGAACTCGATCATCATCGCCGGCGGCTCAACGGTTTTGGGTGTATTAATCGCCCTACCCGCAGCCTGGTCGATGGCGTTCGTTCCCTCTCGCCGGACGAAAGATATTTTGCTGTGGATGTTGTCTACAAAAATGTTGCCGGCCGTAGGCGTCCTGTATCCGATCTACTTGATCTTCATTGAATTGAAGCTGTTGGACAGCCACCTCGGGCTCACTATCGTCCTTATGCTGATCAATCTGCCGATTATCGTTTGGATGCTGTACACCTACTTTAAAGAAATCCCCGGCGAGATTTTGGAAGCGGCTCGGATGGACGGTGCTTCGTTAAAGAATGAGATCCTGTATGTTCTGACGCCCATGGCCGTGCCGGGCATTGCCTCGACCATGCTACTCAGTCTAATTCTGGCCTGGAACGAGGCATTTTGGACCCTAAATTTAACTGCGGCCAAAGCCGCACCGCTGACCGCATTTATCGCGAGCTATTCGAGCCCTGAAGGCCTGTTTTATGCCAAGTTGAGCGCGGCCTCGACAATGGCAATCGCACCTATTTTGATCCTTGGCTGGTTCAGCCAGAAACAACTCGTCCGGGGCTTGACCTTCGGCGCTGTGAAATAAAAGAGACGACACCCATGGGAAAAATTGTACTGAACCAAGTCACCAAATCTTTCGGCGACACACAGGTGATACCGCCATTGGATTTAACTATTGAAGATGGCGAATTCACGGTCTTTGTCGGTCCGTCTGGCTGTGGTAAATCCACCCTGCTGCGACTAATTGCAGGACTCGAGGATGTGTCCAGCGGCAGCATTGAAATTGCCGGTCGCGAAGCGACACAGCTCAAGCCTGCACAACGCGAGTTGGCCATGGTGTTCCAATCCTATGCTCTGTATCCGCACATGTCGGTCCGCAAAAACATCGCCTTCCCTTTGAAAATGGCGAAAATGGACAAGGCAGAGATTGACCGCAGGGTTGAATCCGCGGCAGATATTCTAAACCTGACGGATTATCTGGAGCGTCGCCCCGGGCAATTGTCTGGCGGACAACGCCAGCGTGTAGCAATTGGCCGCGCGATCGTCCGTGAACCGAGTGCGTTCCTATTTGACGAACCACTATCCAACCTAGACGCCGCCCTCCGCGTCGGCATGCGTCTGGAGATTAGCGAGCTTCACAAGCGCCTGAGCACCACCATGATCTACGTGACCCACGATCAGGTCGAGGCCATGACCATGGCCACTAAAATCGTGGTTTTGCGGGCGGGCGTCATTGAACAGGTGGGCTCTCCTTTAGAGCTCTACAACACCCCTCGCAACCGCTTTGTTGCCGGCTTTATTGGCTCGCCCAAAATGAACTTTATTGAAGGTGCTCTGGCGGCCGAACATGATGCACACTGCATTGGTATTCGCCCTGAGCACATTGATGTATCGGCTACAGAAGGCAGCATTCAAGGCACCATCAATGTCTCTGAGCACCTAGGCTCGGATACTTTCTTCCACGTTAATTGCGAAGCGCTTAACACCACCTTGACCGTTCGTGTCGATGGCGAAGTGGGCTTCAACCGTGGTGACACAGTATTCTTGACGCCGAAGTCGGACCTAATCCATCGCTTTGATGAACAAGGCCTGCGCCTGTGAATCGACTGACGGGCAAAACCGCTTTAATTACCGGTGCTGCACAGGGCATCGGGCAGGCCTTTGCCCGTCGTTTCGTTGATGAGGGTGCGCAAGTCGTTATTGCGGACATCAACATTGAAGCAGCACAACAGACTGCGCGAAGCATCGGTGCGTCGGCCGTTGCAATGGATGTATCCGACACCCTGAGCATAAAGGCCGGGGTCGCAGCAGCCCTCGAGCAGTTGGGACACATCGACATCTTGATCAATAACGCCGCGGTATTTACCGCAGCTCCCTTGGCCGAGGTCACTGAGGCTGATTTCGTCCGGACCTTTGACATCAATGTCCGCGGAACGCTCTTCACGGCTCAAATCGTCGCAAAGCATATGATTGAACGCGGACGAGGCGGAAAAATTATCAACATGGCCAGCCAGGCTGGGCGACGAGGCGAGGCGCTGGTTCCGGTTTATTGCGCTACTAAAGCCGCTGTAATCAGCCTGACTCAGTCCATTGGACTGGATTTAATCCAACATGGCATCAACGTAAACGCGATTTCCCCCGGCGTCGTGGACGGCGTTCACTGGGACGGCGTAGATGCCTACTTTGCACGCTTAGAAAACAAACCTCTCGGACAAAAGAAACAAGAAGTCGCCGCGCAGGTGCCCTACGGACGTATGGGCCTTGCCGAGGATCTGACTGGCATGGCGGTATTCCTTGCTAGCGCTGACGCAGACTATGTCGTCGCTCAGACCTACAACGTCGACGGCGGAAACTGGATGAGCTAATGAATTTACACAAACCCAATGCCTTTGATGCGCTACCTGCACCTATTTTACGTCCAGGTTATGATCGCGCCAAATTAACCGCCGGTATTTTGCATATCGGGGTCGGCAACTTTCACCGAGGCCATCAAGCCTGGTATTTACATCGTCTGATGCAACAGGGTGAGGCCCGGGATTGGGCCAGCGTAGGGGCCGGCGTGCGGTCTGGTGACGAGGCC
>JAAXJV010000186.1 GCA_012269655.1 Pseudomonadales bacterium | reverse complement strand
CCCAGTTACCAGCGAGCTCGCCACCTTCCATCGCATGACACGTCAGGCAGTTGCCCTTCTTACGATCAAACGAGATTGCTTTTCCCTTTTCAATGTCGTTTGCGATTGCGAAGGTTGATGCACTCAACACCGCGCCCGCTAATAGACTTTTTATTATCATTTTTCTACTCCGCTTCGATTATTGGCTCGACTCAACCATGAATGAGACCGCTTGCGCGACCGCTTCATCACTCAAATCCATACGCCCACCCTTGGGCGGCATGTAACCATTGTTACCTTGGTAGCCATTAATTGCATGATCGACCAAAGTCGCAAGACCTTGCGAGACTCGACCTTCCCATGCCGACTTATCACCGGTCTTCGGCGCGCCTGCGATTCCGGCACCGTGACAAGCTAAGCAAGCTTGCTGGTGAACAGATTCACCTGCCATTGCGTCAGCAGACAGTGCTACTTTTTCAGCACCCGCTTCTTCTTCGGCCGGTTGATCGCCGTAGTGGCTAGATGCCACACCGCTGTCTTCCTTGAAGTGACCGGTTGGGCTAACGCCGCCAATCACACCTACAATCTTGAAGCTTGCAGGGTCCGCACAGTTTTCAAAACAACGAGTATTTTGAACGTCAGGACGTGTGTCCACGAAGAATGAGTCCGTGTTAGGCATCACCACTTCAGTGAAAGTGTCCTGGTTCAGTTCCCATTCGTAATCAACCAAGTCGTTCAAATATAAGACATAGGCTGTAATTCCGTACACCTCATCAACAGTCAATGACTGAGGGGCTGGGTACGGCATCGCGCGATTGATGTAATCCCATAGCGTAGACGCATAAGGCCAGTATGAACCGACGGTTTTCTTAGGATCAGTTCCGTCCAGATCACCGCCACCGGCGATGACCGGCCAACGGTCGACACCCTCACCAAAGGAGCCGTGACACATGGCGCACTTAGCTTCGTACGGGCCTTCGCCCTCTTCCGCTGTAGCGCCACCCACAGGCAGACCTTTGCCGTCAGGACGAATATCGATATCCCAACCGGCGATTTCTGCGTCTGTAGCAGCACGACCAAAATCGCCTGCGATGGCAGTTGTGCAAGCCAGCAAGCCGGCTGCAATCAATGCACTAGGAAATTTGAACATTGTGCACCTCTCCGTTGGCGTGAACGTTCCATGTATGAATCGAGTTCTTGTGGTAGATGCTATTCACACCACGGGCTTCGCGAAGCTGAGCCAGTGTGGGCTGAACATAACCGGTGTCGTCAACCGCACGCGACTGCAACATCCACTCTTCACCGTTCCACTCTGTCTTGAAGCTGAAGCGAGTCAAAGCCTTGGGCAAAGCAACGCCCTTGATTTCAGCCTGCTTCCACGTCACACCGCCGTCAAATGACAGGTCGACTGCCTTGATCGTGCCACGGCCCGACCATGCCAGACCTTCGATCTCGATAAAGCCTTTGTGGCGAATCGGATTTTCGGGGCACGGATTGGTGACAACCGAGTTAGCTTCCTGAACAAAAGTGAACTTGCGCGAACGTCCATCAGGCATCAGGTCGGTGTACTTAGATGTCTCTTCACGGTGATACCAAGGCTGATCACCGACTTCGATACGACGCAACCATTTGATGCTGACGTTACCTTCCCAACCGGGAACCATCAGACGCACCGGATAACCCTGCTCGGGACGCAGCGGCTCGCCATTCTGGGCATAGCACACCATCGCGTCGTCCAACGCTTTCTCCATCGGAATCGAACGCGACATACCCGACGCGTCAGAACCTTCGGCCAGAATCCACTTGCCTTCGGGCTTAACGCCCACGTAGTCCAGCAACGTAGACAAACGAACACCGGTCCACTCCGAGCATGAAATCATACCGTGGGTAAACTGCAGCGCTTCCATTTGAGCACCCTTCCATTCCATACCGCCGTTTGCGGGGCACTCGATGAAACGGATTTCACTAACTGAAGGCATGCGCAGCAGATCTTCCATGGTGAAGATCAAAGGACGGTCTACCAAACCATGGATCATCAACTGGTATGAATCTGGGTTCACTTCAGGGATACCGCCATGGTAACGCTCAAAGTGCAGACCACTGGGTGTAATGATGCCCTTCAGGTCCTGTAGCGGAGAGAAAGAGATGGAGCTTTCAGGGCTGGCGGTCAACCACGGCACGGTACGACGCTGCAGATCCGTAAAATCTGAAGGACGGCCGTAAGGACGAGCCACAACACCGCGACCCAAAGATTTAGTCCAACTAGGGACGTTGGGTGCCATGTCGGCGGGATTGCCTTTTGCCAATGCGGGCGCTGCTGCACCTGCCGTGACGCCTGCTGCTACCGCAAGTCCCTTGCGGAGAAATTCACGCCGATCCTGTCCTTTGAGTGCAGAAGCCTCTTCAGCGACTGCCTTCATCAAAGACTCGGTACCGGGTTCATATAGTGATTTCACTATGTCACCTTTTTGTTCGAGTTTTCACCGGCGGTATGATAGCCAAGCAAAATTCACATATCGAACTATACTTATAACAATTTGGAATAAGTAGACTAAGGTAGGGTCTTGGGTCTGCATGCGTCGAACGATATAGCGTAGCCTAACCGCTCGGCCAATATTGATATGGAATACGCATGGAACGTTATTCAATCGCGCTAGGCGCACTCGTGACCTTTGCCTCCGCGTTAACCTTCGCAAATGAAGTTACTGAACTCACACCTGTCGAACGCGGCGAATACGGGCCGATCGACAAAGATACCAGCACAGTGCTGTACGAGCGACCCATTCAAATAACGGACCGCGTGTACAGTGCGATTGGCGCTACACAGCCTGAGACCTTCGAGAATTATGGGCACAACAACAACCTGACTTTCGTCATTGGCGACGAATCGGTACTGATGATCAATGGCGGATCCAATGACGAATTAGCAGCCGCCATGCACGAAGAGATCAAGGCCATCACAGATCTGCCCGTAAAATATCTGGTCAGCGAAAACGGTCAGCGCCACGCCGTCGGCGGCAACCACTACTGGAAGAACCAAGGGGTGGAGCTGATTGGCCATGTCGATGCCGCGGATGAGGTGGAGCATTACGGCGGACAATACGTCGAGGCCACAATCCGCCAACGTCAGGATGAAAACTATCCATTTACCTTGGTCGACTTTGACACCTTAATGGAAGACAGCATCACTCTGGATTTAGGCGGCATAGAGGTCGAAGTCAGGACCTACGGACCGGCTCACTCTCCTGGTGACGTTTCGGTCGTGGTACCTAGCGATAATCTAGTGATTGCGGGCGACCTAGCCTTCCATATCCGGATGCCGCCCATTTTTGATGAGACCGACACTGCCGGCTGGGTTGAAACTTGGGATGTTTTCGAAGAAGAAGCCGGTGACATGCTTATCCTGCCTGGGCATGGTGGGCCCACCGATATGGCCACGGTCCGAGCAGGCACCTACGACTATCTGATCTTTTTGCGTGAACAAGTGCAGGCTTTATTGGACGAAGACGGCACACTGGAAGATGCGTATAAGATTGACCAATCGGCTTACACCCATTGGCACACCTTCCACGAATTGGCAGCGCGCAACGCCGGCCGCGTCTTCACAGCGATGGAGTTCGAGTAACACTTCCGAACAGCCGCTTGCATAGGTGGAGGCCCAGCGCGACTGCTGGGCCAATACCTAGCGCAAACAATAGGGTTCCGACACCAAATTGGCCGCCTAAGACTACTCCCAACACCACCACGGACACTTCGAGTCCACTGCGTATCCCAGCTATCGGCCAACCCGTCTTTTCATTGATCCCCGTCATCAGCCCATCCCTTGGACCCGGACCCAGATTGGCGATCAAGTAGATCGCGCCGCCAAAACCTGTGACCAACACGCCGGTTATAGCCAACAATAAGCCAGATAACCCATTGGAAGGTGCCGGAATCCAAGGCAAAACATACTCGAGCACAGCCGCGATGATCACAGCGTTGAATATCGTCCCCAGCCCCGGAATTTGTTTTAGGGGTATCCATAAGACCAGAACAGAGAAGCTGATCACCAGCGTGGCAAATCCCAAACTCCAACCGGTTTGAACCACAACTCCTTGGGCCAAGACTGTCCATGGACTGACACCGGATGATGCCGCAACCAACAACGCCTCGCCCAACCCGAAGATAAACAGACCCAAAACTAAGAAGACTGCTGAAACCGGTGTTGGAAAGAGCGTCAGGCGGATTGGCGATGTCCAAAATAACGTCGGCACTGAACGTACCCTGAGAAACTTTAATAATTTGGCATGCTTGAGCATGGGTCAACGCCTTGAGGTTGGACGCTTAGACTAGCTTATTTTGAAGGCACCCAACTAATCCCACCGGCCTCTAAGAACGCCTGCTCCTCCTCGGTGGTTTCACGACCCATTGCTAAATTTCGGTTCGGGAACCGGCCAAATCTGGCGATGGCCTCTAGGTGGATACGGGCATAGTTCAAGTTGCCCTCTGGTCCGTGTGTCTGATAAAGCTCGACACTGCGCCGTTGGGCCTCCAAGTCTTCTTGATGCATAAAGAC
>JAAXJV010000212.1 GCA_012269655.1 Pseudomonadales bacterium | reverse complement strand
GCATCGCTGCTTTTGAGATGTCCTGACCATCCAGCGTGACTTGCCCTGCATCGGCCTTGACCAGTCCAACGATCATGTAAAAACTGGTGGTCTTGCCCGCTCCGTTGGGGCCGAGCAAGCCGACAATCTCGCCTCGTTCGACCGAGATCGACATGTCTTTGACGACCTGGCGTTTGCCGTATTGCTTGGCCAGGCCTTTGGCGACTAGTCCGCTCATGGATCAGATTTTTTCGGAGTCAATGTCATTTCCACGCGGCCGGCGTCTCCGCCCTGTGCTTCGATGACGCCGGTTTTTTGCAAATAGTTCACTTGCTCACCCGCGAATCGATTGGTGTCCTGAGTCAGCACGGCGGAGCCACTTAACAGCATCGACTCGGTATCGAGTGTCCACTCAATCTCGCTGGCGGTGCCAGTGATCATCCCTTGAGTCAGATTGGGTACGTCCTCGAAGAAGGCGGGTTGGCCTTGCGCGGTTAGCCGTACCACCTGGCCCTCGTCTAAATAGGCCGTTAGGGTTTGTGCTTCGATCAATAGGCTGCCCTGGCTCAATCGAACGTCGCCTTGGTAGGTTGCGATGCCTGCCAGCTCATCAAATTCAGCAGTATCTGAGGTCACCTGCAGGGGCAGGTCACGATCCTCGGGTAAGGCGTGGCTGACTGTGGCGAATAACCCAAGGGCAAAGGCAGTTAACGTGAAGCGCGTGCGGGCCATAATTGAGAGCTCACTTGTTCTTTTAGTGAAATGATCTGTGTATCCGTGTTGATAGTGACCTGCTTCGCACTGGCGGTAAAGTCGGGCGCATGAAGTTGTCCGTCTTGGGCAGAGAGCAGATTGCCTTCTTGCGTAATCAAAGGCGCAGACAAACGCTGCGAGCGGGGCTCGCTGACCGCCAATGCGTCTCCGACTAGCAAGGTAGTGACGCCTTGGACTTCGCCTTGGTTGGCGCGGGCGGTCCATTGTTTGTTCGGCCACTGAATGTCGGGGGTGTCAATTTTAGAGGGTCTGGACTGACCAAAATCTAGGGCATCGGGTGCGGTCAGCACACTATCGATCTGTCCCTGGATATTGTATCGAGTCAGAACCGGTTCGATGACTCGCAGATTTAATTCGTCTTCTACTGCAGTAGATTGAAGGGAATTCGTCCCGGCACCTTGGTAAGCTAACCAGCCAAAGCCGAGCAACAATAAGCTTGCGGCGAGCCAGTATTTCACTCGGCGACTCCGTGTTGCTTTAATACTTCGGCTTTGCGGCCTTGGGCATCCAAAATTTGATTGCACACCTCACGAACCGCTCCGGCTCCACCGGGACGCGTTGTGGATTGGACTCGCTCGGCCACCCAGGGGTCAGCGTCGGGCACCGTAAAGCCGGCGTTAACTGCCAATAAGGCAGACAGATCCGGCAAGTCATCACCCATGTAGGCCACCTGAGCCAGATCTAATTCCAGGTGATCAAGTAAGGATTTTAAGGCTGACAACTTGTCGTCTCGGCCTTGAATGACATGCATGATGCCCAGTTGCCTTGCGCGATAGTCGACCATCGGGGAGATACGCCCCGTGATGATGGCCACTTCGATGCCAGCTTCCAGCAGTAGCTTTATGCCCAGTCCATCCTGCGTGTGGAAGGGCTTTAGCTGTTCGCCTTGGCCATCGAACCAAACTCGGCCGTCGGTCAAAATTCCATCGACATCTAAGGCTAATAATTTGACGTTGGACAGATTCATAGCACCCCTGCCTTCATCAAGTCGTGCATATTTAAAATGCCCAGGGGCTGATCCTGTTCAGTGACAACTACGGCGTTGACTCGAGCGGTTTGCATAATGTGGGCAGCCTCAGCGGCCAATGTGCCTGGTGCGATGCGCTTTCCGCCTGGGGTCATAGCCTCGCTAACCGGTGTGTTTTTCAAATCCAGATCGGCGTCCAGTGCCCGACGCAGGTCACCGTCTGTGAAAACTCCGAGTAATTGCCGTTGTGGATCCACCACAGCGGTAATGCCCAATCCACCTCGGGTGACTTCCATTAGGGCATCACGCAAGCTTACATCCGCATTGACGCAGGGTAGAGCATCGCCGGTATGCATCAAATCATCGACTTTCATGAGAAGCCGGCGACCCAGGGCTCCGCCCGGATGTGAAAAAGCAAAGTCCTCGGCGGTAAAGCCTCGGGCCTCGAGTAGCGCAACCGCCAATGCATCGCCCATGGCCAAGGCAGCGGTCGTTGACGCGGTTGGCGCTAGATTCAGCGGACAGGCCTCACGCTCTGCCGCCACCAGTAGGTGTGCATGGCTGGCTCGCCCTAGTGGGCTGTCTGGATTCGAGCTCACGCCGATCAAGGTCGCACCCATGCGCGCGATAAGCGGTAAAATGGCGACCACTTCACCAGACGATCCGGAATTTGATAGGGCAATGACGACGTCGTCTGACGTGATCATTCCCATGTCTCCATGGCTGGCTTCGCCCGGGTGAACGAAAAACGCAGGCGTGCCCGTGCTGGCGAGGGTGGCGGCGATTTTGTTGCCGATGTGACCACTTTTGCCCATCCCGGTGACGATGACGCGTCCCTGTGTATTTAGAATTAGTTCGCAGGCCTGGCTGAATTGTTGATCCAGGTCGCCCGTCAGCTTTTGCAGGGCTTGAACTTCAATGCCCAGGGTGCGTTGTGCGCTAGCGAGATAATCAAAACTCATAGGGTGCTCCATCCCAGGTATCCCAAATAACTTGTGTAAACGGCCAAGAGCGCCAAGCCTGCCACTCGATTCAGGCGTCCCGCTGTCCATGCGAGTATCGCCACAAGCAGGGTCATGCCCAGCATCAATCCAAAATCCCGTGCTAGCGTAACACTGTCAATCGAGACCGTGGTCATCAGGCCGGCTACGGCAAAAACACCGCCCATGTTGAAAATGTTCGAGCCCACCACGTTTCCAATGGCGATTTCGGGATGCCCCTTTAGCGCACCGGCCACGCTGGCCGCGACCTCGGGCAAGCTGGTGCCAATGGCAACGATGGTTAATCCAACGATCACTTCGGGCACGCCCAATTCAATGGCCGCACCGCTTGCACCCCATACCAACAAACGCGAGCTGCCCAGCAATACGGCAAGGCCAACAGCAAGCCACATCAGGCTTTTGCCCAGTCCGAGTTGGTCGCTGCCCT
Organism: Pseudomonadales bacterium; assembly: GCA_012269655.1. GTDB lineage: Bacteria > Pseudomonadota > Gammaproteobacteria > Pseudomonadales > Litorivicinaceae > Litorivicinus. The sequence continues at coordinate 1,412 of JAAXJV010000212.1, read as the reverse complement.
CAGGCACTTCTTCGGGTTCGGCGCCCTGGGAGGCAAACCAAGTGGCGATGGCACCTGCCACTAGCGCGATCAGACCATCGAAGAAGTCCAATGTGCCGTCAAGTGAGATGCCGATGCCGACTGCCGTCATGGCGACCAAGGCCGGAACAGCACGCTGTTTGACCTGACTTTTTAGCGGGATGGTTAGCACCATGGCGCTGATGCCCAAAGCCAGCCCGATGTTGGCGATGTTAGAGCCCACCGCATTGCCAACCGCTAATGACGGGACGCCTTCAATAACTGCCATCACAGAAACCAGGATCTCGGGTGCCGAGGTCCCGATTGCTACAATCGTCATGCCGACAATGAGTGGAGAAATATTGAATTTCAGAGCGGCTCCGCATGCCCCTTCTACAAAGCGATCGGCGGACCACGTCAATGCGATGATGCCAAACACAATTGCAGCGATGAATAGCAACATATAGATGTCCTAATGGGTCTTAGGCGCACGGCCTAATAACTTGTCTGGGTGAAGAGGTGAGCGGCCCCGTCAGAGGTGCGTCAAATCCTGTTAACCAGTATGATGTCGACTGTTAATACTGTCGAGTCCCCCGTGTCGATCGAAATTACTATTGAGAACCTGCATTTTGCCCGCGGAGACCGCCGTATATTTGATGGTGTTAGTCTCGAGATTCCGGCGGGTCAGGTGACGGCGGTCATGGGCCCTTCAGGCACAGGTAAGACGACCTTGCTCCGCCTGATTTCAGGGCAACTTACGCCGGATTCCGGCCGAATACTGGTGGATGGTGTTGACGTTCATCGACAGTCGAAGAGCGGGCTGATGGCGCTGCGCAAACGTATGGGGATGTTGTTTCAATCGGGCGCACTGTTTACGGACATGACGGTACTCGAGAATGTGATGTTCCCATTGCAGGTTCACACAGATTTGAGTCCGGCCATGGTGCGCTCAGTGGCCCTTCTCAAGCTCGAGGCGGTAGGACTTCGCGGAGCGGGTGAATTGCGTCCTGACGAATTGTCTGGCGGTATGGCCCGGCGTGTCGCACTGGCTCGCAGCGTGGCTTTGGATCCGGCCTTAATGCTGTATGACGAACCCTTTGTTGGGCAAGATCCGATCTCCATGGGTGCTTTGCTTCGCTTGATTCAAGAGCTGAACAGCGCACTGCACATCACCAGCGTGGTGGTGTCACACGATCTTACGGAAACCTTCCGGGTCGCGGATAACGTCTTTATCCTGAGCCAAGGCAAGTTAGTCGCGGGCGGAACCTCAGCGGATGTCAGTGAAAGCGAGGATCCCCAGGTCCAGCAGTTTATTCAGGGCCAGGCCGACGGCCCTGTGCCTATCCACTATCCGGCGGTCAGCTTGGATCAAGATCTCCAGCAGGTGAAGAAATGATCAATGTGTTGGTGAGCTT
>JAAXJV010000283.1 GCA_012269655.1 Pseudomonadales bacterium | reverse complement strand
GTTAGGCAGCGTCGTGGGTACGGGCCAAAGCATTGCCGAAATCTACACCGACCAAATCCTTGAAGTGACGGTGTCCCTGACCGAGTCTGAAGCCTCGCTGATCCCGGGACTATTCCAAGGAGCCACCATCAACGCCGAAATCCAAGCTCAATTTGGTGAACTGAGCGATACCTGGCAGGGCAAAATCCAACGAGTCGCACCGGGATTAAATGCTCAAACCCGGACGATTCAGGTCACCATTCGCATTCAGGATCCAGCACCCAAGGCATTCCCCTTGTTACCCAATGCCTTCGTCAATGTCAGGGTCATGGCCCCGGCAACGGACCTCGTGGCGATACCCGCGAGTGCGCTGCAAGCCGAAGCTCAAGTTTGGTTGGCCGATGGCGACACCTTGCGCATTCAAAGCGTTGAACCACGTTACATTGATCGTGATCGGATTTACCTTGCAAAAACGGATGCCCTGCTGCAATTCCCAGTGATTATCAGCACGTTGTCCAACCCCCGTGCCGGCATGCAAATTGAAGCAATCGGTCAACAAAACGCGAGCACGGACTAATGAAGGCCATGATCCGGTGGATGACCGAACATCCTGTCGCTGCGAACCTGAGTGTCATTTTTGTATTGGCTGTGGGCCTGCTGAGCGCTTTTGGCCTGCCACAAAAAACCTTTCCTGAGTTCACGCTCGATCAGATCAACGTCAGCGTCACTTATCCCGGGGCCAGCCCGACAGAAATTGAGCAGAGCATCATTCGGCCAATTGAGGATCAGCTATCGGGCATCGACGGGGTTGATGAGATCACGGCTACCGCATCGGAAGGTCGTGGGACTGTGCGGCTGATTCTTCAGTTAGGTGAGGACGTCAGCACCAAGTTGGACGAAGTCAAATCCGAAGTGGATCGTATTTCAGTATTCCCTGAAGACGCGGAAGAACCATCGGTTGTTCAGCCCAATAACCGTAGCAAGGTCCTAGAGATCAGTATCCATGGCGACGCGAGCGAGGCCGAATTAAAAATCCAAGCGGAACGACTCAAGACTGAGCTTACTAAACTCGATAGTCTGTCGTTCGTCGAGGTCAGCAATGTCCGTGATTACGAGATCTCGATCGAGATTGATCGCAACGCCCTGCAAGCCTATGGACTAACGCTTGGGCAGGTCGCACAACTGATCGGAGCGAACAGCTTAGAGCTACCCGGCGGTGACTTGCGCACCGACACCCTGACGGTTCCACTGCGTACGCTGGGCCGCAATTTCACCGGCGAAGACTTCGCTGAAATTGTTCTGCTGACCGGCCAAGACGGCACTCAGGTCCACTTGGACGATGTCGCCAAGGTGATCGACGGTTTTGATCAAACGGATCTGTCCAGCGACTATGATGGCCAGCGTAGTGCTAGCGTCTTGGTCTATCGGGTGGGTGAAGAGCAAGTGCTCCAAATCGTCAATGACGTGAGTGCTTACCTAGACGATTCCTTCCGCGATTCATTACCTGAAAACATTCAGGCGAGTATCTGGAGCAACGAAGCCGAGGAGCTGCAAAACCGTCTCGACTTGTTAGTTAAAAATGCCGTGCTCGGATTTGGTCTGGTGATGCTTTGCTTGACCCTCTTTCTGGACCTGCGCCTGTCATTTTGGTCAGCCGTGGGCATCGGAATTTCATTTATCGGCGCGTTTTTCGTGATGGATCTAATGGGCATGTCGATCAACATGATCAGCCTATTTGGTTTCATCTTGGCGATCGGCATCGTAGTGGACAACGCCATCGTGGTCGGTGAAAACATCTACTTAAACAACGAACAGGGCAAAACACCCTTGCAAGCCGCTGTGGCCGGGGCCCAACGGGTCGCCATCCCGGTCATATTTAGCGCGTTGACCACCGTGGTTGCCTTTACTCCCCTACTGCAACTACCTGGGATCTTGGGCAAGTTTCTGGGTGACATTCCCAGCGTCGTAATCGTGGTGTTGCTGTTGTCGTTGGTCCAATCGTTGATCATTCTTCCCAGACACCTACACCGCCTAAATCTGGACCCCACACAGCAGTTCTTCCTGGTGCGCTGGATCAATGCCATCCGAGCGCCGCTTGATCGAGGGCTTAAAGCCTTTATTCAAGGTCCGCTGAAGGCCCTATTGGTATTTTGCACTCGACACACGTCTGTGCCGCTTGCCATGGTATTTGCCATGATGGTCCTAACCGTCGGCACCATGGTTCATGGCTTCGTGAAATTCAGCTTTTTCCCCTCGATTGAAGGCAAGTTCGTGACCGCCGAACTTGAGATGTCGGACGGCACCAATTTTGCCCGAACTCAGGCCGCCATCGACCAGTTGCGTTTGGCTGCCGAGCGGGCTGGCGTGCCACTCGACGCACAGGCAGACGAAGGCCAGCCACCGATCGTCAAAAACATTTACGCGGTGGCCGGACGCAGTCCTGCTGGCGGTGGCCCAGTCGGTGGACAGTCGAGTTCGAGCGGTGCGATCGGCCACGTTGTGGTACGCCTAAGCGATCCAGAAATTCGCACCACGCCCACCCAGGATTTTGAGAATGCCTGGCGCAATGAAGTGGGCGAAATTGCTGGCGTCAAGAAGCTGTCGCTATCCGCGTCGGTGGTCGATGCCGGCGCGGCTGTGGCGTTGGAATTGTCGCTGCCGGATGGTCAAGACATCACGCCGGTCGTGGCCGATGTCAAACAGGCGCTCGAAAACCTAAACGGCGTGTTTGATATCCAAGATGACAACTCCAGTGGGCGGCCCGAATTGACCTTGGCTTTGAAAGACGAAGCTAGAGCCTACGGCATCACGCTACAAGACCTAGCTGTTCAGATACGTCGTGGCTTCTATGGACAAGAGGCCGCCCGAGTTCAGCGCGGATCCGACGACGTTCGAGTATTTGTGCGGTATCCCGCCGATCAGCGAAGTTCGCTGGCCGATCTACTCGACACCCCCATTGTTACTGCTCAGGGTTATCAGATTCCGATGCGAACCGTGGCGGAAATTCGATCCGACACCAGCCCTACTGCCATTCAACGACGCGATGGAAGGACCATTACGACCGTCACAGCCGATGTTGATCTAACCGTCATTACCGGCCAAGAGGCGAACGCGTTTCTGACTCGAGAAGTGATTCCGGGCTTACTTGAACGGTACGACGGTTTAGAAATCGATTTCGGCGGTGAACAACGGACTCAGGGTGATGCGGGAAGCGCGTTAGGACAGGCCTTTGGAGTCGCAATGTTCGTGATCTATGCGTTGTTGGCACTCATCTTCCGCAGCTACCTACAACCGGTTGTGGTGATGTTTGCCATCCCGCTGGGTCTGATCGGCGCCATCATGGGCCACCTAATCATGGGTATCTCGGTTGGATTGCTCAGTATTTTTGGCATCATCGGATTAGCCGGCGTGGTGATCAACAACAGTCTGGTGATGGTCGACAAGTACAATGAGTTGCTTGACCAAGGCTTGGCAGTTCAGGACGCGGTGGTTCAGGGTACTCAAGCTCGCTTTCGTCCGATTTTGTTGACCTCGCTGACGACCTTCTTGGGGATCTTCCCGCTGATTCTTGAAACCAGTTTGCAGGCCCAGTTCCTGATCCCGCTGGCGGTTAGCATTGGGTTTGGTGTGCTGTTTGGCACCGTAATTATTATCCTCGCGGTGCCCGCTGCATTTATGGCGTTGGCTAAACTGACTCGTTCAACCCAATCCAGATCCGTCGCTAGCGATCTACCCACTTAGGGGTATCGGGCAACGCCACCTGCCTTAGCTGCGCCAGCAGTTGGGCAGGCTGGTCACTGGCCTGTAATAGCGCTCGATGAGCGGGCTTCATGAACCCAGCCGATTCAACTTGATCCAAGAACCCGAGCAACGAGTCGTAGAAGCCACCCACATTCATGACGCCCAAGGGCTTTCGATGAATGCCCAACTGAGTCCAGGTCCAGACTTCAAACAATTCCTCAAACGTCCCGACGCCACCCGGTAAAGCAATAAAGGCATCGGCGCGATCGGCCATCGCGGCCTTGCGCGCATGCATATCTGGCACGATCTGCAATTCAGACAAGCCCGAATGAGCAAGTTCTAGGTTAGCCAGCTTTTCGGGCATGACACCGTAAACACGACCGCCTGAGCTCAAACAGCCATCCGCAACCGCACCCATCAGGCCAACCTGCGCGCCACCGTAGACTAATTCAATGCCCTGTTCGGCCAGATATTCACCCAAACGGGTAGCCGCTTCTTTGTACATCGGTGATTGGCCTGCACTGGATCCGCAGAAAACACAAATGGATTGCATCGCTATTCCTCTTTTGAGTCGAATGACAGACTAACAGCTTTCTTTGCATCCACGGCAAGGGCAAATTGCATTCGAATGCATAGCACACTACTCTAGTTTAGTTGTGAAAGGGAATTGCATGAAACAGCCTGTACAAGTCGTGCGCTACGGGGAACTAAAACCCTGCAAAACCGCATTTATCGATGCGCATACACCGGGTTCGGACCAAAAAGAAAACTTCACCATTATTGGTGGAGGTGTTTCTGAGTCAGCAGATCAGCATGTCCACATTACAGACGCCATCGGCTTTAACA
>JAAXJV010000073.1 GCA_012269655.1 Pseudomonadales bacterium | reverse complement strand
AACAGTGCGCAATCCCCTTGACTCGGCATCCGGATATTGACCGGATCGCTTTCACGGGCGGCCCAGAAACGGCTCGCCATGTGGTACGAAATTCAGCCGAAAGCTTTGCGGTCACGACACTCGAATTGGGGGGTAAATCGCCCATCATAGTATTCGAAGACTCGGATCTGGATGGTGCGGCAAACGGTCTGATTGCCGGCAATTTCGGTGCTTCGGGGCAAAGCTGCGTAGCCGGCAGTCGAGGCCTGATCCAGCGCTCGATATTTGAATCGCTGGTCGAAAAAATCGAACAAAAGGTGCAAGGCATCAACGTGGGTGATCCGCTGGATGCTAGAGTTCAAATCGGTCCGTTGTGCACCCGTCAGCAGATCGACAAGATCCAGGCCGCGCTTGCTGCATCAACAGCAGCCGGTGCTCGGATTCGATTTGGGGGTGCGCCGCTCGATACACCCGGCAACTACATGGCGCCCACCCTGGTTGAGTGCCCTCATCCGGACATCGAAACGCTCAAGGTGGAAATGTTCGGACCCATTATGTCGTTGATCCCCTTTGATACCGAGCAAGAGGCGATTGAATTGGCCAATTCCACCCCCTTTGGTTTGGGGTCGGGTGTATTTACCCAGAATTTGGCCCGCGCCCATCGAGTGTCGTCTCGACTAAAAGCTGGAATTTGCTGGGTCAACACTTATCGGGCGATCTCGCCGATCGCGCCCTTTGGTGGTGTAGATCAATCTGGTTATGGCCGTGAGGCTGGGGTTGAGGCGGTCCTCGACTACACACGGACCAAGACCACCTGGATCAATACCTCGGATCAGCCAATGGCCAACCCCTTCATTATTCGTTAGCCGGTATGCAGTAAAATCTGTTTCCATACAGCGGTTTCGTCAACCAGCGTCCAGCCCCGGCGCAGCCCACGAGGACCATATTCGGAATGGGTAATGCCCATGACATAGACCTCGGCATTGGTGGGCGCCCCAAAGCGTCCCCAACCGCTATGTTTGCCATGCAGCGACCAGCGCAATGCTGAACGTGGCGACATATCCGGGCTATCGATGCCCATTTGGTGATGAATCGTAAATACGGCGTCGGGAAATGCACTGCGCAGTCCCATCCAGAAGTTGTCCGCTGACTTCCAACCCTGGGTCGATTGCCCGTTGGGATATTCCAGGTGGGCGGCGCGATCGAACTGTTTGGGAATTTGGCTGAAATCTCCGGCCATCAACGCTTCTAATAACGCGGCTGTCTGTTGGCCCCGGGGATGGTCGTTACCCCGCCCTTGATAGGCGCCCTGAACATCGGTTTCTGGCGTAAGCGGTTTAACGCACTGTTCAGGACCGCCCTCGTTGTAGATGAGTTGGGCAGCATAGGTTTTGGGGTCCAGGCCCAACTGGGTCACGATGGCCCCTTGATCACGCACTAACCACTCGTCTTTGACTTGGTTTTGAGTGCAATAACAGTCCGCAAGGATCCGGTACGCGATGGTTTTTCCTGTAGGCGCGCCGTAAACGCCCGGATGGGTATGGGTTGCTGTGCTGACCAAGCGGTGTGAACTCAAAAAGCCACCGGGTGCGTCGCACCAAATGACGTCTTCACCGAGCAATTCTCGGTCAGGTAGCTCGGCCAGCGTGGCCATCGTGGCAGCTTTGATACCTTGGTTGCCGACCACAACGCTGGCCGGTGAACGCACCACGATATCGTCCGCATAATATTGATTGAGCGTGTTGATGCCCCGGTCTTCCCAGATCTCGTAGGTGATGCCTAAGATGTAGTCTTCTGGAGTTTTCCAGCGCGGGTCAAAATTCTTCATCACTTGCTTATTGTTTTCCCTAAATCTACCGCGTAGCCTGCGCCGCTATGGCACTGATTACACTACGCGGCGTCCAATTGTCTTTGGGGGGACCGCTAATTTTCGATAACGCAGACTTCAAGCTGCATGCCGGCGAAAAAGTCGGCTTGGTGGGCCGCAACGGTGAAGGTAAGTCCACACTATTCCGCTTATTGACGGGCGAGCTTAAACCGGATGGCGGCGTGATAGAAGTCCAACAGGGCACTCGAGTTGCATCCTTGATTCAAGAGGTGCCCCGAGACATGCGCGGTAGCATCGCTGACGTGGTGGCAGCGGGCCTTCCAGGTGTCGCCGAGTGTTTGCACGACTATCACGTAGCGTTGGAAGCAGTGAACCAAGATCCTTGTGAATCCAACCTTGAACAGCTTGGCTTAGCCCAGAGTGCTATGGACCAGGCCGACGCCTGGAGTGTTGAAAACCGTATCCAGCGTGTGTTGTCTCGCTTGAAGCTAAACGGTGAGCAGGATTTCGGTCAGCTCTCTGGGGGAATGAAGCGGCGTGTACTTTTGGCGCAGGCGTTGGTATCTGAACCCGATGTTTTGCTGTTGGATGAGCCAACCAACCATTTGGATATATCAGCGGTTGAGTGGCTGGAAGAATTCCTAGCCGATTACGCAGGCACCTTGATCCTCATCACCCACGACCGTGCCTTTTTGCAGGCCGTAACGCGACGCATTGTCGAATTGGATCGCGGACAGCTTCATAGCTATGACTGCCGATACTCGCAGTTTACCGAGCGTCGAGCACAGCGTTTAGAGGTTGAAGCCGAACAAAATGCGCAGTTCGACAAAAAATTAGCCCAGGAAGAAACCTGGATCCGCCAAGGCATCAAGGCGCGCCGGACGCGCAATGAGGGCCGGGTACGCGCCCTCCAAGCCCTACGCAAAGAGCGTGCAGCGCGTCGAGAACAAGCGGGAACAGCCCGCATCAGCATGGATGCCGGACAGAAGTCAGGCAAACAGGTCCTGAGCACTCAGGATTTGTCCTTTGAGTTTCCCGATCGGGTTTTGTTCAAAGGTGTAAACCTGGAGGTTCAGCGCGGCGACAAAATTGGAATTTTGGGTCCCAATGGTGCGGGCAAATCGACTCTACTTCGGATTCTATTGGGTCAAGAACAGCCGACTCAGGGCTCGGTTGAGTTAGGCACCCAGTTGGATATTGCCTACTTTGATCAGCTTCGAGGTCAACTGGATCCTAATCAATCGGCATTGGACAACGTCAGTGGCGGCTCGGACAGTGTCACGATTAATGGTCAAACCAAACACATTATGGGCTACATGCAGGACTTTCTGTTCTCGCCTGAACGTGCCCGCGCCCCAATCAGTAAACTGTCTGGCGGCGAACGCAACCGCTTGCTGTTGGCCAAGCTGTTCACCAAACCTGCCAACCTACTGGTCATGGACGAGCCGACCAACGACCTGGATGCCGAGACGCTCGAGCTGTTGGAAGCGTTATTGGTGGATTACACCGGCACCCTATTCCTGGTCAGTCACGACCGAACCTTTATCAACAACGTGGTGACTCATTGTTGGAGCTTTGAGCACGACACCATCAACGAATATATCGGCGGTTACGATGACTGGGTGCATCAGAGTGCTCAACGCAAAGTGGCGGCCCCGGTTGTTGACCAAGCGGCCACGACAGAGGTCAAGACTAAGCCTGCGAAATCTCCGGTTAAGACACCTGCCAAGAAAAAGCTCAGTTTTAACGAGCAAAAAGAGCTTAACGAGTTGCCGCAGCGCATCAGCGACTTAGAAGCGGCCGTTGAATCTCTCCAGGGCCAGCTCTCCGATCCCAGCCTTTATCAATCACAGGGCGACAAGGTCGCTCAGTTACAAGCGGAGCTCGCTCAAGCTGAACAGGATTTAGAAACGGCTTTTGATCGTTGGGCCGAGCTTGAGGAGAAGATCGGTTGAGACCCGGCAGCTTCCTTGATGGGTTTTGGCGGCTCGGTCCCGTCGGGGCCATGGTGGTCGCCTTCGGTATTGCTTGGGGTGTGGCGGCCAAGGATGCCGGCTTATCGGATTCATTGATCTACCTGCTGTCCGGTGCAGTATTCGCCGGCGCTTCACAGTTTGCATCGCTCGATTTGTGGGTCGGCCCCATGGATTATCTGGCGCTGTTTCTGATTACCTTTGCAGTCAATGCTCGGCATATTTTGATGGGCACCGTGCTGTATCTAGATCTCAAGGACCGTTCGATTCCTTATCAGATGTGGGCAGTGCTGACGATGACCGATGCGCCTTTCGCCATGTCGCAGACCGAGCCCGACTCAGCACGGCGGGTGGCCTTAATTATCGGTGGCGGCTGGATGATCTGGCTGACCTGGATGCTCGGTACCTTTATCGGTGTCAGCTTTGGCGGGATCTTAGGTGACACCAACAGCTATGGATTTGACGCGCTGATGCCGATTTTCTTCAGTGTGATGCTGACAGCCGTGTTTAAGGGTAAGTCCAGTGTGGCGCCCTTCCTGGGTGCGGGTATCGCCGCGTTGATTTGGTATTTGTCATTCCCGGGCAACTGGCACGTGATTGCAGGTGCCTTGGTGGGCGGCTTTCTGAATATGGTGCTGAACGATGACTGAGCCCAATATTGCCTTAGGCATTGGCGTCATGGTGTTAGCGACCTATTTGACGCGCTTTCTGGGTGTGTTTGGAATGCGGTTCGTACCGATTACGCCCGCGGTCAAGCGCTTCCTTGAGGGCATGGCAAGCACCGTGTTGATAGCGG
>JAAXJV010000308.1 GCA_012269655.1 Pseudomonadales bacterium | reverse complement strand
TAAGCGTAAACCGCGCCGCGATGAAGGCTATTCCCGTCAAGCTGATCGAGGCGACTCTCGTGGCGACGCCCGAGGCGACACTCGTGGCACTCGAGACGGGTTCCGCAAAGGCTCCAAGCGTCGCTCAAATGCAGATAATGCATCAGGGTTTCGTGCGCCCAGTCGCCGACCGTCCAAGGGTTAATGGACTCATAGGTCCTATTACGGTAGACAAATTGCTTGTACGGCTAGACGATTAGGTCTAGTCTGCGATGTAGGTACGGAGGCGAGCCCAGACGCTCAGTTTTTCTCATCAGGGAATCGCTCCTCGTTTTGCACTCTTCTGTACCGCCCCGGCTGTATTGGGGCAATTTTTTAAGTATAGAAAAGGTAAACTCGAACAATGTCCGAGAAGCAAAACGGAACCGTTAAGTGGTTCAACGAGAGCAAAGGCTACGGCTTCATCCAGCGCGATGGCGGCAGTGACCTGTTTGTTCACTTCAGCAACATTCAAGGCAGCGGCTTCCGCACCTTGCAGGAAGGCCAGCCCGTTACTTTCACCGAAGGTACCGGCCAGAAAGGTCCTCAAGCTGAGAACGTCGAACCTGCGTAAGTCGGTCGATATTCGAAAAGCCCGCCTTGTGCGGGCTTTTTTTTGCTTGCTTGGTCCACCGGCCTTTGCTATTACTGCTGTATGAGCAAACGAAAAGACATTCAACCTTCTTTTAGCGGCCGTACTCGCGGTCCGTTGGATGCGTGCGCTCTAACCTCACTGGCTCTATCGCTACGACTGCCCTGAGGGGCTTATATTTCTCACTCCGATTGCAGTCTAATTTCGTGGTCCAAAGCGGACCAATTTCCTTTAAGATAGAGGGGCTTAGGCCCAAGGAACTAAAATGTCGAACAATAATTTAGTGATTTTTGACACCACGATGCGTGACGGTGAGCAGTCTCCCGGCGCATCGATGACCAAAGACGAGAAGGTCCGTATCGGTAAGACCTTGGAACGTCTGGGTGTCGATGTCATGGAAGCCGGCTTCGCAATTGCCAGTAAGGGTGACTTCGAGGCGGTTAAAGCCGTCGCCAGTGTCGTGAAGGAATCTACCGTTTGTTCGCTGGCGCGAGCCAACACCAAGGACATCGATGCGGCGGCCCAAGCGCTTGAGCCAGCACCGCGTCGCCGAATCCATACATTCATTGCGACCAGCCCCATTCACATGCAGTACAAGCTGAAAATGCAGCCGGATCAGGTGGTCGAGGCTGCCGTGGCGGCGGTCAAGTACGCGCGTCAGTTTACCGACGATGTGGAATTTAGTGCCGAAGATGCCGGCCGTTCAGAGCCCGATTTCCTGTGCCGCATTTTCGAGGCGGTCATTGCTGCGGGTGCGGGCACCATTAACGTTCCTGATACTGTCGGCTACGCCTTGCCTTATGAATTTGGCAACCTGATTGGCAACATCATTGAACGCACGCCCAATAGCGATAAGGCCATCTTTAGTGTCCATTGTCATAACGACTTGGGCTTGGCTGTGGCCAACAGTCTGGCGGCGGTCCAGCAGGGCGCTCGTCAGGTGGAATGCACCGTGAACGGTTTGGGCGAGCGGGCCGGAAACGCCAGCTTGGAAGAAATCGTCATGGCGATGCGTGTGCGCAAGGACTTGATGGAGCTGGAAACCGGGATCGATACCACGCAAATTGTTCCGGCTAGCCGCCTGGTGAGCAGCATCACCGGTTTTCCGGTCCAGCCGAACAAAGCCATCGTGGGTGCCAACGCCTTTGCCCATGAATCCGGTATTCACCAAGACGGCGTACTAAAACATCGTGAAACCTACGAAATCATGAGTGCCGAGGACGTGGGCTGGAGTGCTAACCGCATGGTCTTGGGTAAGCACTCAGGTCGCGCCGCGTTTAAGAACCGCTTGGAAGAGTTGGGCATCATGCCCAGCGACGAAAATGCCTTTGGCGATGCCTTCGTGCGCTTCAAGGCCTTGGCAGATAAGAAGCACGATATCTTTGATGAAGACTTAGTGGCTTTGATGACCGGTGACAACGCCAGCGATGGTGAGGTCATGTTCAAGCTGTCCGATCTCGAAGTCAGCTCCAAAATGGGCGCAGTGCCTGAGGCACGTGTCGAGCTGGACGTTCAGGGTGAGCAGGTGGAAATGATGGCTCAGGGCGATGGTCCGGTTGATGCGGCGCTCAAAGCGATTGAGAAAATCGCCCAGTCCGGCGCCGAGATCAAGCTCTATAACGTCAATGCCATTAACGCCGGCACCGAGAGTCAGGGCGAGGTCACTGTGCGTCTCGAGCGCGCGGGTCGGATTGTAAATGGTGTTGGCGCAGACACCGATATCGTGGTGGCCAGTGCTCGGGCGTATTTACACGCTTTGAATCAAATGATGCGCCCCCAGGTTCGCCAGCACCCTCAGACGTCGACGGTCTAAATGACGCCGACGGCTCAACGCGAGATCCTAGGGAACATGGGCATAACGCCTTTGGTCCTCCGGTCTCGCGAGGTAACGGGGCCCGATTTAGGTGTGTCGCCTGCAGTGACACAGCCTGACGCAGTGCAGCCGAGTTCAATGCCAGAAACCCAGGTCGTTTCTGCGGTTGAGTTAATCACTCCGGAAACGCCTGTAGTGAAGGCGGACCCGGCACCCAAACCCCAGCCGGCTGAACAAATTACCGACGAGCTAGCCGAGCCGCTGTATTTCGCAGTCGTTGGCTGCGGCACTCTGATTGTGGTGGCACAGCTGCCCAGTTGGACTCAGGGCTTGATCGAGCGTAATACCCAAGGCTTGCTAGCGGACATTGCCCTCTATTTGCCTCAATCCGGTCCGATCGGAGAGGTATTAAGTTTGCCTAAATCCGTTCCAGCAACCCGCTCAAACTACCAAGGACTCCTACAAGGGCGCCTGCTTAGAGCTTGCTCCCAGGGTGCCAAGGGACTGATGTTGTTGGCCGAAAATGCCTCAGAACTAGCGGCGACGGTGGACAGTCAGTGGGGGGTGTATACCGGCCCTAGCTTGCATCAAATCATGGAAGATAAAACGCATAAACAAAGCCTGTGGGCTTTGATACAGCGCGTTAGTCCATGAGTTTGGCGCTACGCCCCATGGAGCTGGCCGATCTGGACGATGTCATGCAGGTCGAAACCGCCGGTTATTCGATACCTTGGTCAGCCAGCGTGATGAAGGGCTGTATTCGAATGGGTTATGACGCCTGGGTCGGTCAAGTCGATGAGGTCATTCGCAGTCACGCGATCATTCAGATCATGGTCGACGAGGCTCACCTATTGAACCTGTGCGTGCATCCTGCTTTTCAAGGGCGAGGCTACGGTAAGGCAATGCTTGAGCACATCATTGAGCGAGCCCAAGAGTTGGGCGCTCACCGAATGATCTTAGAGGTTCGGCCCTCGAATAAAGGCGCGATCAAGCTCTATTACGCCTTGGGTTTTGAGCGGATTGGAGTTCGCAAGGGCTACTACCCAGGACCCGAGCAGCGAGAAGATGCCTGGGTCCTGTCCCTGTACCTTTAATTCATATCCTTAAAGGGATTGTGAACCTGCAGGTCGACGCCCTGTGTCCAGCCCGGAACCGAGAGTGAATCGGCCCCAATCTGGACATCTTCGCCGTCAATAACGTTTTCACCAAAATGGTACTCAACGCGATATTGCCCCTTGCGACTTTGCTCTCCGTATAGCTGATGCGCGTCGTCAACCGCAGCATGCCGAGTCGCCCAGGCTTGCATATCGTGCCGCTTGCTCATCATGGCTTGGGTTTGCTGTGGGCCCAAAATCAGCGCCGTGGCGTTGTTTCCGCCAAAGCCTTTGGCGTTTAGGAAAAAGCCTTCAGGTGCAGTCTGGCGGTCTTCCAATACGAAATCCAAGCCTTCGGTATGAACGTCCTCGGCCAAAGTCTGGGTCGTCTTAATGCCGGGTAACCAGCCGGTGGCAAAGGTGCCCAGGGCGTTGGCTAATTGATCGCCCCCTGCGGTGCCTTGGCTATGCCCGATATAGGACTTGATTGCCGTGACAGGCCAGTGGGCTCCCATGGCTTTGGCCACCTGGCTTAATACATGGCTCTCGGTGACTCGGTTTTGCGGTGTGCTGGTGCCGTGTGCATGGATTGCCAGCTGGCGCATACGCGACTCACCCAACATGCCGCGGGCCAGGCCGGCGGCCTTAGCCATGGTCAGATAGTTGCCTGCGCCGGGTGCCGAGATCGAGCGTTTGGGTCCGTCGGCGTTGACGAAAATACCCGGCACGCAGCCCAAAATTCTGGCGCCGACTTGAGCGGCCAATTGGTCGTCCATCAACATGACGAATTGCGAGGCTTCGCCGATGGTAAAGCCACAGTTATTGCCAAACGGGCGACTGGCGCGGCGCCAATTGACGGCTTGCTCGGGCGCTAGATTATCAATTGCGCGCAGACCGGCTTCATCAGCCAGTGCACTCATGGCACGAAAGCCTTCGACCACTTCGGGCACGATAGGAGCATCGGCGCCGCCCACAATGGCAATGCGTGCGCGACCGGTCTGTATGGCCTGACTGGCATTAAATAGGTTGTAGAGGAAGCTCGCGCAGGCACCTTGAACGGCGCCGG
>JAAXJV010000144.1 GCA_012269655.1 Pseudomonadales bacterium | reverse complement strand
TTGGCTGGAACGACAACAAACAGAGGTTTCGTCAATTCAAGGTTCCGTACGGTAAGATATATAACGTCGCATAATATATATTATGTTAAATCAATGGTGGTTGGTTAAGGGTTTGGGCGAACAAACAAGCAACCCTATTCGTCCTCTGAATACGTCCAGCGATAACCCGGCGGCGTCGGCCCCTTGTTTCGACCTCCTTGCTGGGTCTGCTCCCAAGCGTGCGCCAAGATACCGACACTACGTGACAAGCAAAAATATCCTCTTGCTAGTTCGGGGCTCACGCCTAATGCACCGTAGATGACTGCCGTGGCGCCGTCGATGTTCATGGCGATGCCGACCGGACGATTGGCACTGAGCTGCTGTTGAACGGTCTCAGCCACCGCCACATAACGGCCGTCTATCTCTGCTTCGTCTGAATGAGCCCTGACAAGATCCATTAATGGCTTTGCCCTGGGATCCTCCGGTTTATGAAATCGATGACCAAAGCCTGGGATATATTTACTGGGATAGTTCTTGATGACCTGGCTGACCGCAGTCTCTAGTGGCTCATCACGTGTCAAGATCTGTTGATACAGCGTTAACGTCTGTTGTCCTGCGCCCCCGTGCACGTCTCCCAGCATATTGATGCCCGTGGCCATGGCGTTGTTCAGGCCGACACCACAGGTACTGGCCATGCGTGCTGCCGCAATGGACGGAGCCTGAGGCCCATGATCGACAGCCGCCACCAGTGCGGCCGATAGGAGCGTTCGTTGCGCTTGGGTCGGGTTTTGACCCTGGGTCATTAGCCACAAGGTGGCCACAAAATCATTTTGCTCTATTAAGGATTCAATCGAGTGGCCCCGAAGTTGGATCTTGCCGGGTTCCATATCGATGATGCGGGTTGTCCACCAGTCAGCGACGTCGGTCATTGGACGGCTCCTTGAAAATGTAGGTGCTCGATCTCGGATTCGCTGAATCCCAGTTGTTTCAGGATCTGCTGAGTGTGTTGACCCAGTATCGGCGGTTCAGACTGTCTTGGGCGATGACCGTTTAAGGTAAATCCCCGCGTGGCGCGGCCTTGGTCAACAAAGCCCCGGTATTCGATTTGCGCGCTGCTTAGGGCTTCAGGCACCGTATAGATCGGGCCTGCCGGGACGTTGGCTGCTTCTAATTTTGCCAACCAATGATCCCTTGATTCAGTAGCCAAACGGCGATTGATCAATTCGCTCAGGATGCCTCGGTTCGCTTTTCGATCTTCACGGGTTAGAAAACGAGAATCCTTCAGTAATTCAGGGATGCCTATAGCGTTAGCCAAGCGCTCCCACTGGGCATCTTGGTTAGCCGCGATGTTGATGTCGCCATCGCGGGTCTTGAAGCTGCCAGACGGCGCAGAGGTCGGGTTTTCATTGCCCCAGGCCTGGGGCTCAGTCCGCGCTTGGAGGAAATTGCTAATGACCCAGCCCATGGTGCTCATCAGACTTTCTAGCATTGAGACGTCGATAAATTGTGCGGCTTTTTTGTGTAATGCCGCGGATATGGCCATCGCGGCCGTCAGTCCACCAACCGTATCGGCAATGGGATAGCCAACACGAACGCCCTGCTCTGGTGTGCCGGTCACCTGCATGGTGCCTGACATGCCTTGAACGATTTGATCATAGGCCGGTAAATGAGACATCGGACCTTCCTGACCGAAGCCAGAGATGGCGCAGTACACGAGATTGGGGTTGTGCTTACATAGAGTCTTGAAATCGCATTCCAACCGCTGCATGACGCCGGGTCTGAAATTTTCGATGACCACGTGGGCTTTCGTTACCAAGCGATAAAATAAGGTTCGGCCCTGCTCGGTTTTCAGGTTTAACGCAATGCTCTCTTTCCCGGCGTTTTGGGCTGTAAAACTGACGCCCATCTTGGCCTGATTACGGACAGGATCCGATCCCAGTTGACGGGCTAAGTCTCCGTCTAGGCTTTCTACCTTGATGACCCTGGCACCGAGTTGTGCAAGCTGATAGCCGGCAAAAGGCCCGGCCAAGACATTGGTCATGTCGAGGACCGTAAAGCCCTCGAGTGGTCCAAGATCACTCACTGAACCTCTCCTGTGGATAATTGGTTCCATCGGTGTAGGAATTGATCACGTTTAACCCGGTCCAGGTAGAGCGTTTGAGAGGGGGTTAAGCGGATAGGCTTTTGCGGTGCAGCTAAGTTCGTGGGCCGCTCCAAGCGGTTGTTCTGTGGCAGTAGAACCTGCCCTTCCCCTATAAAGAAACTCACAAATTCCTGAGCACCCGCTGAGTTGGGAGCCGTTTTGGGGATCCAAGCGGTTCTCGGAAGAACGAGTTGGTAGTCCGTCCAAATCTTAATCGCTAAATCTTCGTATTGATCCAAGAGCGGTAACACGTAGCTTTGCAACAGGTTCGTGGCCAGGTCCCGTCGGCCCGAGGCCACCGCGTTGATCATGTCTGAGGTGCAACAGGCTAACTCAAGTTTTTGCTTCTCCAATTCGCCGTAAAAAGTCCAAAAACTGCCGGATTGTTCCGCATCCTGCGTCAACAGTTGGTAGCCAACCCCAGAAACCGAAGGGTCATAGGTCATCGCTCCGTCCGGCAGAATGCGCAGCCCCGATTGAAGTTGGGCAGTCATTTGATTGCGATCGGTAATCTGACCAATCCAGGGGGCTTTTTTTCGGTTGTAGATCGAGACAATAGGCTCAACGCTCAGGGTATAAAGCTGAGCCCGCCAGGGCGCCTGAGGGGCGGGTACGCTGAAGCGCTGGGCCAGTCCACGGTTGACCGAGTCGACCTGCAGTGCGACTGCGCTCGAGAACACCAAGTCTGCATCGGGTAATTCACCGCGCAGCACTCGATCGTATAAATCCTGACTGCTGGCCACCCGATAGATGAGCTTCAGATCCGGATTGGCGTTACTGAAGGCCTCTAGCAACGGCAATACGGCGGGCACGTCATAGGTCGCATAAACCGTCAGCGTGGTGCCCTGCCCCAGCACTCGCTCCTCTTCGATCCAGGCCAGTGCGATTGAGGAAAACAGGAGCGTTAGCCCCGCAACAATAGCTCGCATTCGGCTCCTCCCTGTGGCCCATGGTTAAAGGTCACGGCTCCATCGTGATTGTCTGCTACTTGTTTAACGATGGATAAACCGAGCCCTTGATTGGGCATGTCGCTAAATCCTGGGCCTTGATCCAAGATTTTTATCGTCAGACAGCCCAGCTCACATCGACTGGAAATCCAAACGTCCCCTAGGGTTGGCGTCACCTGTAGAGCGTTCTCGAGCAAGCAGGCTAATGCCTCTCTGACACCAAGTGGATCGAGCAGAAAGGTGCCCTCGCCCGTGTGTTGAAAGTGGATTTCGATGTCTCTCTGTTCAGCAATAAAGTCGAACCGGCGAAGTGTTTGTTGAATCAGCTCTCTAGGGTCGCAGGGCTTTTTTTCCGGCGTTCGATAACTCAAGGTGGCCTGGGTTAACAATTGGTGTGAAAGACGACTGGTTTCGCGAGCTTGGCCGGCCAATTCTGTCGCGTCCTCGGCAAACTCCGAGGGCGCATTACGTGCAATCAGATCTGCCCGAGCCGCCAAAGCGGCAATCGGCGTCCGAAGCTGATGGGTGGCCTCGGCGATAAAGCGGCGCGATTGTTCCAATAGCTTTTCGTGGGTTCCCATCACTCGGTTGAGTTCGGCCAGCAGTGTTGAGATCTCTTTGGGAACCTGGGTGTCCAGTTTGGAAAAGTCATCGTCTGCCCGCTTTGCTAGGGCTTTCTCAATCGATCGAAGGGGCCGGAGCGCTAAATTCAGAACGCCGTATAGGAGCCCCGAGACCAATAGAAATGCGACCAGACAAAAGGCAGCGGCCTGCAGGGCCAACCCGTTAACCTCACGAACCAAACCGGTCTGGGTTTGACCAATCACGATGGCGATGGACTGTGTGCCACGAATCGGTTTATTGAGATAGAAAAACCGCATTGCTTCGCTATTAAAGACCTGCGTGTAGGCATGAGTTAATTGACCGGGCACTCTGGGAAGTATCAAGGGTAGGTCTTCAGCCCCAGCTAAAATTCTCTCTCCGTCAGAGACTTGATAGGCCAGGGCTTCTTGCGACTGGTAGGCCAGCACTTCAAATGCTTCGAAGGGCAGATCAAAGGTGAGCTGTCCATTCTCTCGCGTCACACTGTCTGCAATGACTTGAGCGACCGCCTGCAACGCATTGTCCTGTGCTTTCTGCAAGCTGTTTCGCGCGATCAATTGGGTACCCGAGAAAACAACGGCCAGGGTGATCGCCAACATCACTAGGGTGCGAGTGAACAGCCGAGCACGAAGTGAACTATTCATCGCTGTAAGCCCGGTATCCAACGCCCCGTACAGACTGAATTTTGACCGGGGTGTCGCTGAGTTTCCGACGTAAACGTCCCACGTGAACTTCGATGGCGTTTTCAGAAACCACTTCATCTAATCGATAAAGTCGATTCATTAAGCTTTCCCGTGTGCACTGGGCACTGGGTGACTGGATGAAGGCCTCGAGCAGTTGCCGTTCTTTTTGACGCAGATCGAGCTGCTGACCCTGGTGCCAAAAAATTCCAGCCAGTTCGTCAAACTCCAGGCCGAACCAA
>JAAXJV010000070.1 GCA_012269655.1 Pseudomonadales bacterium | reverse complement strand
GCCTAACATCGGCATCAAGGCCATGCCGCCCTCGCATACGTCCTCCACCACCGGCAGATTGCCGCGGCTGGCGTAGCTGTTGTAGCCATCGATATCGCCGCCAAACACGAGGCCGCCTTTGTCTGACTGACTCAAATAAAAGTGTCCGGCGCCAAAGGTGATGACACCTGGAATGACCGGCTTTAAACCCTCACTGACAAAGGCCTGTAACACATGGCTTTCAATCGGCAACTTGATCTGGGCTTTGTCCATGACATGGCTTGAGTGACCTGCGACCGCAACACCGACTTTGCCGGCACCGATAAAACCTCGATTGGTCTCGACGCCGACGACCGCACCCTGTTCAAAACGGAAGTTTTCAACCTCGCAGTTTTGAATGATGTCGACACCCAATTGATCAGCCGCTCGAGCATACCCCCAAGCCACCGCGTCGTGCCTCACAGTACCGCCCCGGCGCTGTAGCAGACCTCCTCTGATTGGAAAACGAGCATTGTCAAAATCCAAAAAGGGATACATGTCCCGAACCTGTCCGCCGTCTAGTAACTCGGCATCGGTCCCGTGCATACGCATGGCATTACCGCGCCGGCGGTAGGCATCCCGCTGCGCATCGGAGTGGTACAGATTGAGCACGCCCCGTTGGCTGACCATGGCATTAAAGTTGATGTCCTGTTCCAACCCTTCCCACAGCTTTAGCGACAACTCGTAAAAAGGCTGGTTGCCATCAAGCAGGTAGTTGGAGCGAATAATGGTGGTATTGCGGCCGACATTACCGCCACCAACCCAGCCTTTTTCCAACACCGCAATGTTGCGTAAACCGTGCCGTGAGGCTAGGTAATAAGCGGTCGCCAATCCATGCCCGCCACCGCCAACGATAATAATGTCGTAACGCGGTTTCGGTTGGGCATCGCGCCACAATGGCTTCCAGCCTTTGTGGCCGGTCAGCGCCTCTTTGATGACTTTGAATCCTGAGAAACTCATGCCGGTGTGTCTCGTTATTTTTTGTCACCATACGCCCGCCACGCTCGATGTAGCTTGTCAAAAAAGACAAATATTTGACCAAATGAGACAATCTTTTGGCCCCTTGCCGGACTAGTCTCAACCTAACAAAACCGCTTTGAGGCAAGCAAAAATGGCAAGCGCGACACAGGCAAAATATCTCATCATCGGCGCCGGGATCCACGGACTCAGCACGGCTTACCACCTCTCGCAATTACTCGGTGATGGCAAAGATATTCTGGTCATCGACAAAGACGATGTGGCCGCCGGCGCCTCAGGCATCGCCTGCGGCGTGGTGCGCAACAACTATTACCAGCCGGCCATGCGCGAACTTATGGCACACAGTGTCGATGTCTGGGAGGCCCACGCGGACGCGCTGCATTATCACGCTGTGGGATACATGCAGATTAGCCCAGAGGTGATGCACGAGGACGTGGCTAGCATTGCCCAGCAACAGAAAGACATTGGCTATGAATCCACCTTTATCGAGGGCGAGGCAGACTGCACCCATTACATGAAGCAGTACTTCGGTGATTGGCAGGCTCAAGGCATCACGTCGGTCTTACACGAAAAGCCCGGTGGTTACGCCAACAACAGCTTGGCCATGAATGGGCTCGCGAAAATGGCGCAGGACGCCGGCGTGCGAATCCAAGGCCAAACCGAGGTGACCGGTTTTAAACGCGATGCCGCAGGCTCGGTCACGGCAGCCCAGACGTCTCAGGGCGAGATTGCCTGCGAACAAGTCGTCATCGGCGCCGGCCCCTGGGCCAAGCAGTTCTGGGACATGCTCGAGCTGCCCAGCACGGTGAGCATCAAAGGGGCCGATGGCCAACTCCACAGCGACATCCCGATGTGGATTTATTGGTCACTGCAGGAAGGCACCCTGGGTGTGGATCCCGATTTCCTAAAAACCGATTCTGGCGATATGCCTCCGGTCATTCATGTCGACAGCACCGCTCCTTTGCACAGCACCACCGACGGCAGTCTAGTGACAGACGAGATGTGGGGCATTTATTACAAACCCGACTTCCATTTCGGCGGCGTTCAGGGTGGCGCCGCGCCTTTCCCGGTAGAACGTGATCCCAACCAAGTCGCGGTTGATCCTTACGGCCCGAAATCACCCGAATTCATCGTCGGGTCCGACTTTGCGGAGATGTGGGTGTCGGCGCTGGCACACTGCCAAAAACGCTTTGAAGGCAAGGTACCCATGTTCAAAAAGGAACCCTCAGGCGGGATTGGTGCCTTTACGCCGGACAGCTTTCCGGTGTTTGACCGCTTCTGCGACAACGTGATGTTCCTGGCCGACTCAAACCATGGCTACAAGATGATCGGTGTGGGTAAGTTGGTGGCCGAGGAGTTGCTGTCCAACCAGCGAGCGGACCTCCTCAAGCCCTTCCGCTTTAGCCGCTACGCCGAAGGGGATCTGCACCCCACCTCCAACAGCCCATTTCCCTGGAGCTAGCTTGCAACCAGACCGTGTCGGACGCACTGTTGGGTCATGAACCTGACACAGCAGTACGCCGACACCTTGCCCGAGCTGGTAAGCCCTTGCCTCCCAACCCCCGTCACTCAGCCCAATTGGATCTATTTCAACGATGCGTTGGCTGGGCAAATTGGCCTTTCGAGAGACAACGTCTCGTTGCAGGCGCTGGCCGGAAACGCTGTCTTCCCCGATAGCCAATCCGTCGCTCAAGCCTACTCAGGACATCAGTTTGGACAATTTAATCCCAACTTAGGCGACGGTCGGGCACACTTATTGGGCGAGGTCCAGATCGGCAAGCAAATCGCAGATCTAGCGCTGAAAGGTTCTGGCCGAACTCCATACTCACGTGGTGGCGACGGTCGAGCCGCACTGGGGCCCATGTTGCGCGAAGCATTGATTAGCGAGCATTTGCACGCGCTGGGCATCCCAAGCACCCGCTCGCTCGCTGTTGTGGGCACTGGCGAATCAGTATACCGTCAATTTGGGCCCGAATCCGGTGCGATATTGGCGCGCATAGCGTCCAGTCATATCCGAGTCGGAACCTTTGAACACTGCGCGGCCCGGGGACAGATCGACACGCTGAAGGCGCTGTTTGAATACACCTGCCAGCGCCACTATTCGGATACCAAAGATCCGATGGATTTATTACGTCAGGTTAGCCTGCGCCAAGCAGAGCTGATTGCACAATGGATGAGTGTTGGCTTTATCCATGGCGTTATGAATACAGACAATATGACTTTGTCTGGTGAGAGTATCGACTTCGGGCCCTGTGCTTTTATGGACGGCTACAACTCCGCGCAGGTGTACAGCTCGATCGACCAACAGGGCCGATATGCCTATCAAAACCAGCCCGGCATCGGGCAATGGAATCTGACCCGGCTGGCCGAGTGCCTGATCACGCTGTATCCCAACGGCGAACGTGACGAACGAGTGGAGCAAGCTAAGTCGGTGTTGGCAGAGTACGAAATTGATTACCAATCGACCTATAACGAACGGATGCGTCAAAAGCTGGGACTGGCCGAGTTACCCGATGCCATTTTGGCTGATTGGCTCGCGCTTTTGTCTGAACAACAAGCCGACTGGACGCTGGCTCATACGATGCTGTTTGAGCCCGATGATTGGATCGAGCTGTTTGCAAAACCTGAGCAAGCTCAAGCGTGGCGTGAAAGCTGGCTTGCGCTAAACCCTGACCCAGATTTAGCCCGACAGCATAATCCTTGGGTCATTGCTCGAAATCATCTGGTGGACCACGCGTTGCGGATGGCCGAAGACGGCGACGTAGAGCCCTTCACCCGACTGCTTGATCATCTGAAGACACCCTTTGATAAACCCGAATCTGAAGAATGGATCCGGCCTGCCAGCGCCGGGTTTGCTGCTACCTTTCGGACGTTTTGTGGGACATGAATTTATTGGTCATCTAGTACCAAAGAGTTGCCGTAGCAAGATTTAGCATTTATACGTAATTTAACTAACAAGAAAATCGGCGTGGCCACACGCCGCACCTGAACCGGGATCAATAATGTTTCGAGACGCAGAATACCTCGTCGAAGAGTCAGACGCTCGTGTTGCAATGGGCCTTGTTGCTTTGATGGCTTCGCTGCTCACACCGTTGGCGATGGTATTTCAACCAACTAACGTTAACATTGCTATCACCGCAGGAGCCATCTGCTTTATTGGTGGTCTTTGCGGTTTTTTGGTCAAAGCTGCCACACGGGTTATTTCAAATTTATTCGGTCTTTTGATGACCGCAATTTACTTGACGGCGGTCTCCGAGAATGGTTTAACGCCTGCTCCATTGGCCGTGATCTTTGCTGCCGTCACGATTACAACGATGGTGAAGCGAGCAGGTTTATGCTGTGCAGCTTTAATCGTCCTCGCCCCCATCGGGTATGCAGTAGCTAACCCTGAATCAATTACCGCAATCGCTGCCAGAGCCTTGGCCGTCGGTCCCATCGTTTGTTTTGTGTTTTTTTACATGCTAAACCAGACGAAGAAACGAAAAGATAAAATTGAAGTCATTGCCAACGCGCTTACGACTTCGAAACACAGTAAAGAACAAATGGTCGAACGCCAAAAAGAAATGTTTGCCGTGATCGGGCACGAACTGCGCACGCCAGTG
>JAAXJV010000061.1:13700-17760 GCA_012269655.1 Pseudomonadales bacterium | reverse complement strand
ATTGGAAAAAAGTGTCAGAGCAACCTTCGCCACTGAGTAAATAAATGGATTGGATACAAATCATCACCCTGGCCTTGGTGCAGGGGCTAACGGAATTTCTGCCAGTTTCAAGTTCAGCACACCTGGTACTGGTAGCGCCTGTTTTAGGCTGGCCAGATCAAGGTCTGGCTTTTGATATCGCGGTTCATTTAGGCACGCTGGGAGCGGTTCTGCTGTATTTTCGCCAGCATCTATTTGCACTGGCTCGAGGATGCTTGCGCAGCGGCCCTGAACAAACTGAGGTGTTTTATTTGGCCGTGGCAACCGTACCGGCGGTGATTGCGGGTTTTTTACTCAACGAATGGTTGGCCAGTTGGACTCGTGCGCCAGTCGTTATTATGGGCACAACGCTGATCTTTGGGCTGCTGCTGGGGTATGCCGATCGTAAGCCTACCCTGGGCATTCAAATCACACTCAATATCGCGTTGGTCATTGGTTTGTTTCAAGTCCTTGCACTGATCCCCGGGACGTCTAGAAGCGGGATTACGATAACCGCAGCTTTATTGTTGGGTGTGTCTCGGGTTGAGGCGGCGCGTTTTTCTTTCTTGTTAAGTATCCCAATAATCGCCGGTGCTTCGCTCTTGTTGGTCAAAGACGCCGTTGAGCTCGGATTGGATGTTCAAGTCGGAGATTGGCTGTTGGGTGCGGCAGTTGCCTTGGTGTCGGCGTTAGCCTGCATTAAGGTGTTTATCGCATTGGTTGAGCGGATCGGGATGATGCCCTTTGTTTGGTACCGGATCGCGTTGGCCGGCGGAATTGGGGTCTGGTTAGTCCTTTAGCGCAGGTGTAGCGCCTTAGCCCATGGGGCTGATGAACAGGCGCCGGTAGTCTGCTTTCATGAATAAAATATTGATGATTGAAGACCATCCGGTGGTAGTAGATGGCGTTAAGGCTGTACTACCCGACACCGTAAATGAGTTGGTGCACCGTCCGGATGCCGAATCTGGGCTTGAGTACTTGCGTCAGCACTCAGTTGATTTAGTGATATTGGATTTGATGTTACCTGGGATGGGCGGGCAGGAAGCGGTCCGGCGCCTCACTCGGCATTATCCAAAAATTAATATTTTGATTTTTTCTGCGCACTGCGCAACGCCTATTTGTCATTGGCTGATCCAGCGTGGGGTTGCGGCGCTGGTTGATAAAAATGCCGGTTCGGCTGAATTACATGAGGCGTTGAAGCGGGTGACGCTGGGTCAGCGGTACCTGTCCCAGAGTGTCGCCCAATCTCAGGTGCTCGGCATGTCTGACCAAGACCGGCTCAGCGAGCGTGAATTTCAGGTAGTTCAGTTGTTGCTCTCGGGTCAGCGGCCGCAACAAATTGCCGACTCGCTGTTTATCAGTCATAAAACCGTCAGTACCTACCGCCAACGCGCGATGACGCGTTTAGGTTTGTCCACAGAGCTAGAGCTTGCGCAGTATGCGATCGCGCAAGGTTGGATAAACGGGGGCACCATTCCAGCCTGAAAATGGCATAATTGCTGGATGTCTGAGTTTGATCCCAAACGTATCTTAAATAGTCTTCCGCTAAAGCCTGGCGTCTATCAGATGCTAGGGCCGGACGATGAGGTGCTGTACGTTGGTAAGGCTAAGAAACTTAAGAACCGGGTATCGAGTTATTTTCGCGCATCTGGGCTGAACACCAAGACTATGGCGCTGGTCAGCCATATTCGTGATATCCAGGTAACGGTGACGGCCAACGAGACTGAAGCGCTGGTACTTGAACAGAATCTGATCAAGGAGCATCGCCCGCCGTATAACATCATGCTGCGGGACGATAAGTCGTATCCATTCATCCATATTGATACCCGAAAGCATTACCCCGCAGTCCGGTTTCGCCGGGGCAAAGTGAAGGGCAGTGGTAGATGGTTCGGGCCATTTCCGTCCAGTGGCGGCGTACGGCAAACCATTGAGCTGATTCAAAAGTCATTTCAACTGCGCACCTGCGAAGATTCCGTGTTCGCCAATCGTTCTCGGCCTTGTCTTCAACACCAAATCAAACGTTGCTCGGCACCCTGCGTCGGGCTGATCAGCGCAGAGGACTATCAAGAGGACTTGGATAATGCTGCCCTCTACTTAAGCGGTCGTAGCCAGTCATTGATTGAATCGTTGACTGAGAAAATGGATCAAGCGGCGCAAACTCTGAATTTTGAAGCCGCCGCTCGCTACCGCGATCAGATGGGACGGCTGCGGCGCATGCAATCCAGTCAGAATGTCGATACCGATTATGGTGACGTTGATGTGATTGCCGTGGCCCAGCGTCCCGGGCTGGCTTGCATCAGTTTGTTGGTCGTGCGTGACGGTCGACTGCTCGGCCATCGGGAGTTCTGGCCCGGCGGCGGACTGGAAGAAGCCCCTGGGCAGCTGATCGAGGCATTCGCAGCGCAGTATTATCTTGGTCAGGGTGCTAATTCCGCGCCAGCTGAAATTTTAGTTAGCGAGCCCGTTGAGGACGAAGCCGGTCTGTCCGCCATTCTTAGTCAGGCTCTCGCAGTTAACGTCCGTATCAGTCATCGGTTTAGGACGACTCGTGCGCACTGGATGGAGATGGCAAAAAACAATGCCATGCAAGCGCTGGCAGGGCATGTCGGCAATCGCCTGGATATGCGTAAACGCTTGGATTCATTGGTTGAAATTTTAGACTTGCCGCAGGCGCCCGAGCGAATGGAGTGTTTTGACATCAGCCACACTCAGGGCGAGGCGACTGTCGCTAGCTGCGTCGTTTTTGACCAGGAAGGTCCGTTAAAAAGCGATTATCGGATGTTTAACATCAAAAAAGCAGCGGCGGGCGATGACTATGCAGCGATGCACGAGGCGCTCGAACGGCGCTATAACCGTGTGAAATCTGGCGAAATCCCAATTCCAGACGTGTTGGTTATCGATGGTGGACCGGGCCAGGTGACCCAGGCGCGTGACGTTTTATCGGAACTAGGGCTTCACCAAATCCAGCTGCTGGGTATCGCCAAGGGACCAACCCGCAAAGCGGGCATGGAGTGGTTGCACGTTGAGGGGATGGAGATGCCGATTCGTCCACCAAAAGATGCGCCGGGCTTACATTTGTTGCAACATATCCGTGATGAGGCCCACCGGTTTGCTATCACCAAGCACAGACAGGCGCGAGGGAAAGCTCGAGTTTCGAGCGCGTTGGAGGGTATTGAGGGCA
This sequence comes from Pseudomonadales bacterium, assembly GCA_012269655.1. Classification (GTDB taxonomy): domain Bacteria; phylum Pseudomonadota; class Gammaproteobacteria; order Pseudomonadales; family Litorivicinaceae; genus Litorivicinus. Next base: position 14,561 of record JAAXJV010000061.1, on the reverse strand, counting down.
TCGGGCCAAAACGTCGCCAACAGTTATTGCGTCATTTTGGCGGCCTGAAGGAGATACAGGGTGCGGGTGTCAACGAACTGGCCAATGCCCCTGGGATGAGTAAAAAGTTAGCCAGCGTGGTGTATGCCGCGTTACACGGAGAGTCTTAGGCGTTGAACTTACCGAACTATCTGACGTTGGCCCGCTTGGGCATGATTCCTGTATTGGTGCTCTTGTGGTACATCCCATTCCCAGGCCATCGTTGGGCCTGTGCGATTTTGTTTTTATTGGCCGCCATTACCGATTTTTTTGATGGCTACTTGGCGCGAAAAAATAATTTGGAAACGCCTTTTGGTGCCTTTATGGATCCCGTGGCCGACAAAGTCATGGTGGCGGTTGCGCTTGGACTTCTGATTGAGCATTGGGATAAAGCCCTGATGACATTACCCGCGGTGATCATTTTGTGTCGCGAGATCTTGGTCAGCGCGCTTCGCGAGTGGATGGCTGAGATGGGTGCTCGTGGGGTGGTCAAAGTCAGTTGGATCGGGAAGCTAAAGACGACCGCACAAATGACTGCCATTACCTGGTTGCTGGCATTCCCCAGCGACCAAGGTTGGATGGCGCAGGTGGGTTTATGGATATTGATCTTGGCCGCGTTGTTGACCTTGCAAAGCTTATTCATCTACCTGAGAGCGGCCTGGCCATATTTGATGGGGCAGGCAAAGGGGTAGTAGGTTTTTTTATAAACCCCTTGGTGTCTGTAAGTCTCCATGGCACAATGCGCGCCTTCGCTGCCCGGGTGGTGAAATTGGTAGACACAAGGGACTTAAAATCCCTCGCTGGTAACAGCGTGCCGGTTCAAGTCCGGCCCCGGGCACCATC
>JAAXJV010000061.1:0-13600 GCA_012269655.1 Pseudomonadales bacterium | reverse complement strand
TGTGCTGTGGCAAAACAAGGGTATGCATATGTTAGTCGGAAGCCTGAAAGAGGCAGACAAGAGCGAGAATCGGGTGGCCATGACCCCCGACAGTGCGATTCAAATTCAAAAGCTGGGTCATGAATGTTTGATTCAGTCTGGCGCGGGCTTGAGCGCAGGCTTTACTGATAAGGCCTACGAAGAAGCCGGTGTAACCGTGGTGAAAACCAAAGATGCGCTGATGAAACAGGCGGACATTATCGTCAAGGTTCGCCCCCCCAGTGATGCTGAAGCCAAAAAGCTGCGTGCCGATCAAACCCTAATTAGCTTCTTTTACCCGGCTCAAAATGATGAGCTGTTAGACACTTGCGTTAAGACTCAGGCGAGCGTTATCGCAATGGACATGGTGCCCCGAATCTCCCGGGCACAAAAAATGGATGCGCTGTCGTCGATGGCGAACATTGCAGGTTACCGAGCGGTCATCGAAGCCGGTAATCAGTTTGGTCGCTTCTTTACCGGCCAGGTTACGGCCGCAGGCAAAGTGCCCCCAGCCAAGGTCTTGGTGATTGGTGCGGGTGTTGCGGGCTTGGCTGCGATTGGAACAGCGACCAGTCTAGGGGCTATCGTCCGCGCCTTTGACGTTCGCCCCGAGGTGGCGGAACAAATTGAGTCGATGGGCGCTGAGTTCTTGATGCTGGATTTTGACGATCAGCAGGACGGTGCGGCCACCGGTGGTTATGCGGCGCCCTCAAGCCCTGAGTTTCGTGAAAAGCAACTCGAGTGCTTCCGTGAACAGGCCAGCGACGTTGATATTGTGATCACGACTGCACTGATTCCTGGACGCGACGCCCCCAAGTTGTGGCTTGCGGACATGGTAGCTGCCATGAAGCCGGGCAGTGTGATCGTTGACCTGGCGGCTGAGCGAGGCGGCAATTGCGATCTGACCGAGGCCGATAAGGTCGTGGTGAGTGAAAACGGTGTCCGCGTTGTGGGTTATACCGACTTCCCATCGCGTATGGCGGCTCAGTCATCGACGCTGTATTCCACAAACATTCGACACATGTTGGCCGATCTAACACCCGAGAAAGACGGTGTGATTCAGCACGACATGGAAGACGATGTCATTCGTGGCGCAACCGTTGCGCATGGTGGCGAGCTTACCTTCCCTCCACCGCCTCCGAAAATTCAGGCCATTGCTGCGAAAAAACCGGCCGAACCGGAAAAAGTTTTGACGCCTGAAGAGCTCAAAGCGCAGGAACAGGCTGAATTTGCGCAGCAGACTAAAACGCAAGTCAAATTACTCGCTGGATCTGCATTGGCTTTGTTGCTCGTAGGTGCGGTCGCGCCTGCCAGCTTTATGCAGCACTTCATCGTGTTCGTGCTGGCTTGCTTTGTTGGTTTCCAAGTCATTTGGAACGTTTCACATTCGCTGCATACCCCCTTGATGGCGGTGACCAACGCGATCAGTGGCATCGTGGTATTGGGTGCGCTGTTGCAGATTGGTTCGGACTCGGGCTGGGTTATGTGGATGGCCGCGGCCTCGGTGTTAATTGCAACGATCAACATTGTCGGTGGGTTCATGGTGACCCGTCGTATGTTGGCGATGTTCCAGAAGTCTTGAGGAGTTAAGCAGTGAGTTATGGAATCCAAGCGGCTGCTTACATTGTAGCTAGCGTATTATTTATCTTGTCTCTGGGCGGACTGTCCGGCCAAGAATCTGCCAAACGTGCCGTTTGGTACGGCATTGTGGGCATGGCTGTGGCCATGGCTGCGACCATTTTGTTTGGCGGTGTGGGTAACCTTTGGTTATTGGGCTTGGCACTGGTGGCGGGCGCATTCATTGGTCGTCATTTGGCGGGCAAGGTCGAGATGACCGAAATGCCACAATTGGTTGCGGCGTTGCACTCCTTTGTTGGATTGGCTGCGGTATTTATCGGTGTGAACGCCCAACTTGAGTTGGAAAGCGTACAAGCCCTACAGGCCAACGGCGGTGCACTGGATCAATTGGCTGGTTTCGCGGCTAAGTTGGCTCAAAAAACTCCAGTTGAAATCGCGATTTTGGAAGTCGAGGTGGTGTTGGGTGTCTTCATTGGTGCCGTCACCTTCACTGGATCAGTCATTGCCTTTGGCAAGCTGGCTGGCATGGTAGACGGCAAGCCGAGCCAACTGCCGGGTGGGCATAAGCTTAACGCAGCAGCGGGTATTGCATCCCTGTTACTGGCCATTGGTTACTGCAATGGTGCGGGCGTCAGTTACCTGGTTTACATCGCGTTAATCGCTGGGTTTATCGGCTGGCACTTGATCCGTGGTATCGGCGGGGCTGATATGCCGGTGGTGGTGTCGATGCTGAACAGCTATTCAGGTTGGGCCGCAGCGGCTATCGGATTTACCTTGGGCAACGATTTGTTGATCGTTGTCGGTGCATTAGTGGGCTCATCGGGAGCGATTCTGTCCTACATCATGTGTAAGGCCATGAACCGCCAGTTCATTAGTGTGATTTTGGGTGGTTTCGGTGGCACCACTGGGCCCGCGATGGAAGTTGAAGGTGAGCAGGTTGCGATTGATGCGGACGGTGTTGCTACCGCACTGCGCGACGCCGACAGCGTCATCATCATTCCCGGATACGGGATGGCCGTGGCGCAAGCTCAACAAGCAGTGTCAGAGATGACGCAGCGTTTGCGCGCGTCGGGCAAAGAAGTTCGGTTTGCCATCCACCCGGTAGCGGGTCGATTACCTGGACATATGAACGTCCTGTTGGCCGAAGCCAAGGTGCCGTATGACATCGTGTTGGAGATGGATGAAATCAACGATGATTTCCCCGAGACGGATGTCGCAATCGTCATTGGTTCAAACGACACAGTGAACCCGGCTGCCCAGGAAGATCCCAATAGCCCAATCGCCGGCATGCCTGTATTGGAATGTTGGAAAGCCAAGCAAGTCTTTGTTTCCAAGCGAGGCCAAGGCACGGGCTATTCAGGCATTGAAAACCCCTTGTTCTACAAAGAGAACACCCGCATGTTCTATGGCGATGCCAAAGACAGCTTGAATAAGTTGCTCGCATTAATTTAATGCGTTGTAGCGTCGAAAGCCCAGTCGATTGACTGGGCTTTTTTGTTTGAGGAGATGGAATGAATTGGACGTATGCCAGCCCCGAATTAAGTCAGTGGCTTGATCTAACTCAGGCCTGTTTTCCGGACGAGGATCTAAGTGCGCTGATTACAGCGCTGTATAAGGAACCGGCGGTCGTTGATGTGTTGATGGGTCAAGCCGGAGGCTCTTCGGTTGCGATGGGCTGCCTAACCCAGTGCCGAGTCGGCGAGCAGGCTGTTTCTTTGTTAGGCCCAATCGGCGTGCATCCGGATTATCAGGGGCAGGGGCTCGGGCGTGCTGTCGTCGAAAAATTGATGGATTTTGTTTCTAATCCAGTCTTGGTGTTAGGGGATCCAAGGTTTTATGGCCGGTTTGGCTTCAAGGCTGAACAAGGCATCGAACCTCCCTATCCATTACCCAAAGAATGGGCCCCTGCATGGCAGTCGCTCGGCTGTGACGGCTTGTCGGGGGTGCTAACAGTGCCGACACCCTGGCAGGTGCCGGCTTATTGGACCTAGGGTTAGCGAGTGCGTAACTGCTCTGCCGCCTTGATCAAAGCTTGTTCTGTGGTGTTCCAGTCGATGCAACCGTCGGTAATCGATAGACCATATTCCAAGTCGGCAGGATTCCCGAGTTTTTGGTTGCCGCCTTTTAGGTGGCTTTCTAGCATCACGCCTTTGATCGCTTTGTTGCCATCCAGGATTTGGTGAATCACGTTTTCTAACACCAGCGGCTGCAGGTTCGGATCTTTGTTCGAATTTGCGTGCGAGCAATCCACCACCAAGTTTTGTGCGAGTCCGGCTTTCTCGAGCTTGCTCATGGCCATGGCGATAGATACCGAATCGTAGTTCGGGCTTCCGCCACCGCCACGCAGTACGACGTGACCATAGGCATTTCCCATGGTCTGAGTAATCGCGACCTGACCATTCGGATCGATGCCCAGGAAGGCGTGGCCGGACGCGCAAGCTTGCATGGCGTGAATCGCTACATCTAAGCCACCGTCAGTACCGTTTTTGAAGCCGATTGGGCTTGAAAGGCCGCTCGACATCTCCCGGTGAGTTTGACTTTCGGTGGTGCGAGCGCCAATGGCCGACCATGTAATCGTGTCTTGTAAATACTGGGGTGTGACGGGATCCAGAGCTTCAGTGCCCAAAGGAAGACCTTTTTCTGTGAGCTGAATCAATAGTTTGCGTGCAGCTCTTAATCCAGTTTCAACATCGAATGTGTCATTCAAATGTGGATCATTGATGAGGCCCTTCCACCCAACTGTCGTGCGAGGCTTCTCGAAGTAGGCTCGCATGACTAAAAATAATTGATCACCGACCACCTCGTTTAATGTGGCAAGTCTGTCGGCATATTCCAACGCCGCTTCGGGGTCGTGGATCGAGCAGGGCCCAGTGACCACCATCAGGCGCTTGTCCTTGCCATCCAGGATATCTTTTACGCTTTGACGTGAAGCCGACACGAAGTCTCGCAGATCACCAGCTAACGGCAGCTCGGCTTTCAACGCCTTAGGTGTCTGGACGGGGCGGTATCCCTCGATATTAATGTCCGATAGTTGGACCTGTTCCATGCTTCTGAATCCTGTAGTTAGACCGGTTTAAGGCTCAGAAATCTACCGGATGCGCAAGCGGATGACCACCGAGAATTTAGTCGGGCTGTTCAGCGTTCGCGGCAAGGCTCACAAGTGCCTGCTCTGGCTGTTTCACAATAGGTTTGTCCGACAACGAGATCATTTTATCGAGTGCGGCCTCTTAAGCTTTCACATATTGCCCGTCAAACAGTCGAGCAACGCCAGCTCCAGTTTTGTAATGGGCTTCGATTTGGGTGCCGATGAAACGGGGGTGACCGTCGGCATTGATAATCAGCGGGCATCCTGATGTTCCCAAGTTAGCGGTGCAGTTGTGAACCCCAAGCGGATGGCCCCGCTTGTTTTGATATAGCCGTTCAAATTTTTGTCCAGGTGCATAAAGCCGGCAGGACTCGTGACTGAGTTTGTTCTTTAGCTCCTTTTTATCATGGTGATAACAGGCCATGCGTACTGCTGCTCCCTCTGACGGTAGAACCGATGCAGTGGTTACTTGGGGAGTGAGTACTGGGAAGTTCATGCCACAAGTCGGCTTTTTTGCGATTACAACGGCCCAGTCGTGCTCCGGTGGCGTTGTGCTGATTTCAAAGGGGTCGGTTAAGGCGTGTATAACCTGCAGTTCGACGCCGGCAAAGATCAAAGATATTTTTTCAAGTGGGGCTGTCGGCTTACCCATCCCGTCTTTGATGTTATGCCCGGCCGTCGTTGCGGCTACGTGGCAAGCTGTTTGAGCGATGGCGACCATGCCGCCGACCCAAGCGCCTTCAGGCGTATCGCCGCGCAGAATTCCGATGCTTTGCATGCCGCTGACTTGTGGGTCGATGACAGTCCGTCCGCTACCTGCGTGAACAGCTGTACTCAGGGATAGGCTTAAAGCTACAGTGCTGATGATCTTGTACATGAGTACAATAACTAGCGGGTAGGCTCTGGTCTGTCAGTGGGGGAGAGACAACCTTTAGGGCATTAAGCCGAGTTTCTAGTTGGTAGTGTGATTTTTATCACGTGAACGGAGCCGCAAGACGCCGCAACCAAATAAATCCTACTAATTTAATTTTTTTTTGGTGAACCGCTTGACTCCTAAACCCAACTCCCTAAAATGCGCGCACCAACCGACGGGTAGTTAGCTCAGCTGGGAGAGCATCGCCTTTACACGGCGAGGGTCGGGGGTTCGAGCCCCTCACTACCCACCAGCGGTCCGGTAGTTCAGTTGGTTAGAATGCCGGCCTGTCACGCCGGAGGTCGAGGGTTCGAGTCCCTTCCGGATCGCCATTATTTAATTCAAAAACCCCTTGTCAAAAGCAGCAGCAACGCGACTTTTGACAAGGGGTTTTTGAGTTTTAGGCTATTCAAATAGGGACGAGAACCCGAGAGAAGAGGTTCGACAATACGCGCAGGAAGCGCGTATTGAGCGCCAGCCCGAAGGGTGGCGGAGCGTGATGCGTAGCCACAGCTCTATTTAGCGAATTAATCAACCCTGAGCGGTACCGGCTGTCCCAGCATCTGTGCTAACTTCCGTGGCACAGAGGTAATCTATGTACACATCACTTGGACTGGTCATACGACCGGAAAACCCGCAGGCCACGGCAACAGCTCGAGGGTTAATCGAGCTGGGCCGCGCGGCCGGTTTATCGGTGGTTGTCACATCACGCGATGGCATTCCACAAGGGTTTGACGAAACCGATTACGTACCACTGAACGAGTTGGCAAACCACTGCGATTTGGCCGCGGTTATTGGTGGTGACGGGTCGCTACTCGGCGCTGCGCGTGCATTGTCTCGTTCGGGCGTTCCAGTACTGGGAATCAACCGAGGGAATCTAGGCTTTCTGACCGACATCCACCCAGATGATGCTCAAAGCGCCCTGACCCAGGCCCTTGAAGGAAAGGGGAGTTTGGATCAGCGCTCCTTGATTGGCGTGACGGTGACTCGCGACGGTCAACAAATTGCAGCCGCCAGCGCTCTGAATGACATTGTACTTCACAAAGGATCGAGCGCACGGATGCTGTCCTTTGACGTCCATTTAGGTGAGCAAGAAATTTATCAGGCCAAGGCCGATGGGCTTATCGTTGCAACTCCAACCGGATCAACGGCCTATTCGTTATCGGCCGGCGGACCAATCCTACATCCGAGCCTAAACGCCTGGGTCATCGTGCCGATGTTCCCGCATACACTGGCGGATCGACCCTTGGTGCTAGCTGACAATCAAGCCATTCATTTGTCGATCACCGATCAGCATCAGTCGCTGCCATTGATTAGTTGCGATGGGCAGACGCACATTTCAGTGATGCCCGGTGATGGCATTTGCATAGAAAAACTCGATGAAAAGTTGAATCTGTTGCATGTGGATGGCGAGTACGATTATTTCGCTGTTTGTCGTGAAAAATTAGGTTGGGCGACTCGACTCGGTGACTGACCGAATAATCGATTTCATCGGCGATGTGCATGGCTGCGGTCAGACCCTGGGCCGGCTACTGCGCAAGCTCGGTTATCAATTTGAACAGGGCGCCTATCGTCACTCCGAGCGCCGAGTGGTGTTTATTGGCGACTTATTCGACCGAGGTCCACGAGTTCGCCTTGCCACGCAAATTGCGCGAGCCATGGTAGAGGCAGACCAAGCTACATGGGTGCTAGGGAATCATGAGCTAGATGTCATGAGTCTCGTATTGATTGAAGGTGGACAGCCAATTAGGCCTGCCACGCAGCACGCGCTCAAGTTGGCTCGTGCCACCTTCAGCGATTTCGATCCGGCAGAGCTCCTGTCACTGTGTGAATGGTTAAGGGACTGTCCATTGTTTATGGATCAACCCGAGTGGCGAGCCGTCCATGCCTGTTGGGATCAGCACGCCATTGACTGGGTTAGGCAGCGATTTAATGGTGCCTCGCCGGGGACATCGTTTTCGCAGATTTACCGAGATGAGGCGTTAAAGAAATCCGTGGCGCGGCTTGTTAGAGGCCCCTCACTTCCCTTGCCACAGGGGCGCTATATTCAGAGTTCTGATGGTGTGAGCCGAAAGCGATTTCGGGTCGCATTCTGGATTGATGATCCCAATACCCTTGGAGACTTGGTGTTTCAACCGGACCCTTTGCCTGAGGACCTGAGCGAGTACCCGGTGGATCAAGATCAGCACTCCAGCTTGCCGTATTATGCTCCCCATCTGCCGCCGGTGTTTTTCGGTCATTACTGGCGTCGCGGCACACCTGAACCGGTCGCATCCAATTTGGTTTGTCTTGATTACTGCGCGGTATTGCGAGAGAAGCTGGTTTGTTACAGTCATCAACCAGGCGAAAACCTTGATGCCTGCCATTTCAGTTGGATAGAGAGTGTGAGCGAATGGCGTTAAAGCCCCCGTTTTATGGACACCCTGCGGCGATGCCATGGCAGCGGACACCCATCACGGCCGTCATCATTGGTTTTGCGGTGTTGGTTGCTCTAGCCACAGATCAAGGGCGGGGCGAGTTGTCGCTTTGGCTGTACATCATCAATCCGATGACCGGCGAGCAGGATGTTTGGCGCTGGCTGTCTCCTGCCTTTCTTCATTTTGGTTGGTTACATCTAGTTTTTAACTGTCTCTGGTTATTTGCCGTAGGGCGCCTGATTGAATGGCGATCCGGTTCTGTTTTTATATTGGTTTTCTTGGTCTCGGCTATCGCAGCGAATTCGCTTCAATGGTTCATGGGCGATTGGAGGTTTGGTGGATTGTCCGGGGTCGTTTACGGCGTTGTTGGTTATGTGTGGCTTTGGGATCGGCTGAGAGCAGACAAATATGCCGTGCCACCGGTTTATCTTGGTATTTCGTTATTTTTCTTGTTGATTGGTTTTGCCAATTTAGACGGTGTTCTGGGTGTGAATATGGCAAACGGAGCCCACCTAGGGGGTTTACTGGGTGGCTTGGCAGTCGCCTTGGTGCATGCGTTAGTGGAGAAGAGGTAAATGGATCTACAGTTGTTGATCGAGCGTATGGACGTGTCGACATATCAGTCGCTGCGTGATTCGCTTGAGCGAGGTAAATGGCCTGATGGTCAGTTGCTCTCGGCCGAGCAGAAAGCGCTGGTGATGGAGGCCTTAATCCGCTGGGGGCATCAACATCTGCCTGAGGATCAACGAATTGGTTATCTGCCTCAGCCCGACTGCAGCTCGGCGCCGGCTGGCCTTATTCCGATGAAAGATGAGAATGGTCAGCTATGAGTAATCCAATCATTAAGTTATCTGACTACCAACCGCCTGCCTGGTTAATTTCTCAGGTCGAACTGACGTTTGTTATTAACGAAAATCGCACGGAAGTGGCGAGCCAACTGCACCTTAAAAAGAACGGTGACACTCAACAAGTTGAATTGGATGGTGAGGGGTTAGAAACCTTAGACGTTCGGATCAGTGATCAAGCAGTCGATTATCAAATCCAGGACGGCCGTCTCAGTTTTACCGCACCGGATGATTCGTTTGTTCTGTCCACACGGGTTGCGATTGTGCCTGAGGAAAATACCTTCCTCGAGGGGCTCTATAAATCTCAAGATATGTACTGTACCCAGTGTGAAGCAGAGGGCTTTCGTCGCATAACTTGGTTTATCGATAGGCCAGATGTCCTGTCAATTTGGTCCGTTACAATCGACGCGCCTGTCGCGCTTTCAACTTTGCTATCCAACGGCAATAAAATCAGCGAGCAAACACAAGCAGGCCGGCGACTTGTCGAATGGAAAGACCCACACCCCAAGCCGAGTTATTTGTTCGCGCTGGTTGCAGGAAATTTGGTGTGCCGCCCTGACGTGTTTGAGACTCAATCCGGCAAGTTGGTGGATATCAAGGTCTACACCCGCTCATCGGACGCCACCAAGGTGGATTTCGCTATTGAATCGATCAAGGCCGCCATGCGCTGGGATGAGTCTCGTTTCGGCCGTGAATACGATTTGGACGTTTTCAATGTGGTTGCGGTCAGTGACTTCAATATGGGGGCTATGGAAAACAAGGGCCTGAATATTTTTAACACGAGCTGTGTGTTGGCTACACCCGATGTCGCCACCGATGCCGCCTATGAGCGGGTCGAGGCCATTATCGGACATGAGTATTTCCATAACTGGTCGGGCAATCGAGTGACTTGCCGTGATTGGTTTCAACTGAGTCTCAAAGAAGGCTTCACCGTATACCGCGACGCAGAGTTTACTTCGGATTTGCATTCGCGTGCGGTTAAACGGATTCAAGACGTGAGCTTCCTGCGCACGCACCAATTTGCTGAGGATGCCGGGCCTACTCGACATCCCGTTAGACCCTCCGAATATGAGGAAATCAGTAATTTTTACACAGTAACCGTGTACGAAAAGGGTGCTGAAGTGGTTGGGATGTTGGCTACGTTGCTGGGTGATAATTTCAGAGCGGCCAGCGACCAATATTTCGATACCTTCGATGGACAGGCGGTCACTTGTGATGATTTTGTCGCGTGCATGCAAGGGCACACTGATAGAGATTTGTCGCTGTTCAAGCGATGGTATGAATTTGCTGGAACACCAAAGGTAAAGGTCACCACGAAACGGTCTGACCAGGGTTTACGAGCCACCTTTACCCAATCGCTGGAGGGTTGTGACGTTCCCCTCATGATTCCTTTGCGTGTACGTCCCTATGACGATCAGGGACAACCCACAGACGAGGCCCAGTTGTTGGTGTTGGAGTCATTTGAAACTCAGGTGGAGTTTGCGGCCTCATGTTCGCTTCTAAGCGTGAACGAAGGGTTTTCGGCCCCCATTCTGCTCGAATACGACCTAAGCGATGAGCAACTGTTGAAAATGGCAGAGCAGTGTGAAGATCCCTTTAATCAATGGGATGCGGTGCAAACGCTCGTTAAGCAGCTTTGGTTAGATGCCTACCATGAAGATGACTGGAGCGGGGTCGAGTTGGTGGCCGGTGTTCTGGGTAAATCGCTCAGCCGCGGTTTTGAAGACCCGGCATTTACAGCAGAAATTCTTAGCTTGCCCGACAGTGCTCAAATCATGGGTCTGATTGACGGTGCCGTCGACCCCTTGAAGCTCGATCAGGTTGGCAAGCAGTTGCATCGTTATCTGGGTGAAAAGCTCTCTGTTCATATTCATCCATTAATGGCCCATTTAGGGGCGGCGCCACTGTATGAGCCAGGCGGAAAACAGGCCGGACGTCGCCGGTTATGGCAGGTTTTGGTCGGTTACCTCGCGGCCGCTGCCGATTCCGCGGCTGGGGACATGATCAGTCGTCGCTTTGTTGGGGCGGACAATTTGACCGATCGGATGGCTTCGATTCATGCGGCGGCAAAGGGTGCACAAACGATCCAGTATCTCGACAGCATGCTTCAGGTGTTTTACCAGGACTGGCAGGACGAGCCCTTATTGGTTGACCAGTGGTTCCAGGTGCAAGCCTGCTATGGAAATTTAGCCGATATTCAAAGCTTACTTCAGCATTCAGACTACAGCTTAAGTAACCCCAATCGCGCCCGCAGTGTATTGGGCCCCTGGGCTAGGATGAACGCAGAGGCTTTCCATGGCGACGGCGGATACGAGGCGTTTGCCGAGGTCATCGATCAAATTGAAAGCATTAATCCTCAGATTGCTGCTCGTTTGGTCTTGCCTTTAACCCAACTCGCCCGTTGGACAGAACCCTATCAGTCCCGAGCACGCTCGAGTTTGTTAGCACTTCAGGGTCAGTGCAACTCGAAAGACATGGCGGAAATCCTTGGCAAGGCACTAGACTCGATTTAATAGATCGGAAAAGGTGCGCTCGGATGTTGAGAGAAAAGTGGCGAGAGCAGTTGCCTGGGGGCACAGCCGGCGACATTGCTTCTCGGTTGCTAGAGCAATTATCTGACGACGATCTAGCTCGGCTGGGTTTCGAAGCTCTAATTGGCCGCGCGCAATGGGTACAAGCGCAGATCGAGGTCGGTCAGACAGTTGAGTGCCTTAACCCTGAAGTCGAGCGAGATGGGTGGGGATGCCCACACAGCTTGTTGGCTTTGTGCCTTCCTGATCAGCCATTTTTGATCGATACGCTGCGGTTAGAAATTCGGCGGCATGGCCGAGCTATACACCTCACACAAAATTTGGTGTTGTCGCCGAAAGATCCGTTAAACCCTCATGCCAAACCGTTAGCGATCGTATTGATCGAATTCGATCGACTGTCCAATACGATCGCCGTCAGAACCTTCATTTCCGCAATACGGCAGGTACTCAAGGTGTTGAGTGCAGCAGTGGAAGACTACGAGGCCATGCGGACAGCGGCGTTGGAGTTTGGCGATTGTTTAGTGGGACAGCAAGGCGAGTTCTTCAAGTGGCTGGCGAGAGACCATTTCACCTTTCTGGGGTACTGCAATTCCGAGGGGGCACAACAAGGAATTGTGCGAATTCAGTCGAATTTAAACGAGATTCCCCAAGCAGAGCTCGCACAAATCTGTTTTGAAAAAGCGGCACAACGCAGCCCAATTCACAGAAATGCGTACATGGATCGAATTGTCTTTTCATCCGGTGGTATCGAGCATCAGTTTTTGGGGCTTTACACCGCTCGTGTTTATCAACAATTAGCCACCGACATTCCGTGTATCCGCGACAAGATTTCGTCGGTCCTAGCAGGCAGCGGCTTCACACCGGGTGGTCATAATTACAAGCAATTACTTCAAATCCTGCAGGTCTTTCCCCGAGACGAGTTGCTTCAAATAGACGAATCTGAGTTGAGTTTTCAAGCGTTGGCCGTCGTCCGCTTGCAAGAGCGCCAACGCAGTTTACTGACGTTACGCCTCGATCGCTTGGGGCAGTTCGCGACCGTTTTGTTATACGTTCCTCGGGAGCGATATGACACCGAGCTTAGGGTGAAGATTCAAGCGATGTTGCATCGGAAACTTCAGGCTGAGGATATCGAATTCAACACCACTTTCAGTGAGTCGGTTCATACCCGTGTACAGTTTATCATCCGACTTGGAGAGCATCCGGTACAGGTTACTCAGGAAACCTTGCAAGCCTGTGCATTTGATTTGATGATCAGTTGGGAAGAGGGTCTGACTCAAAAATTGGTTGATTCTTTGGGCGAGCGTGAGGCAGGTCATTGGGCAAAACGGTTCATCCCACAAATTCCCGCGGGTTTCCGCGAGGAGGTGGATTTAGATCGTGCACTGATTGACTTACGTCATTTGGATGAATTGAACGAAGAAAATCCGCTCGCTGTCAGTCTGTTTCAAGATTTGTCACATCAGACGCTACACCTGAAGCTGTATCACTTGGGCCGTGCGATCCCGTTATCTGAAGCCTTGCCGATGATGGAACACTTGGGTGTTCGAGTCATCGAAGATCAGACCTACGCCGCGCGCGACAAGTCCTGGTTTATTCATGATTTTAGATTGGAGTTACCCTTCGAGCATACACCGCTAAGCGATTGGCGGGACATATGGCAAAAGGCGTTCTTGGCGGTATGGCATGGCCAGACAGAGAGTGATGCTTTTAATGGATTGGTCATTCACGGCCGTGTTCCCTGGCGCGATATCGCCTTATTAAGAAGCTTGGCCAGCTACATCAAGCAGATTGGCTTCGAATTGTCGCAACCTTGGATCGCCGGGACGCTCGTAAACCACCCTGAGCTGTCCAAGGAACTGGTTCAGTTATTTTACGCACGGCATGAACCCGGGCGCAGTGCGACACTGCAGACCCGGGTATTGGCTCGACTGGACACAATGATCGATGAAATAGCCGGGTTAAATGAGGATCGATTGTTTCGCCGTTATCGCGAAGTCATCATGGCCAGTGACCGAGTAAATTTCTTCCAAACTCAGCCTGCCAAAGCCGTGATTAGCTTGGCATTTAAATTTGCTCCGAGACGCATAACGGATATTCCCAAACCGGTTCCCGTGCATGAAATATTTGTTTGTAGTGCGCGAGTTGAGGGCGTCCATTTGAGACTTGGGAAGGTGTCTCGAGGTGGGCTCAGATGGTCGGATCGACTGGAAGAC
>JAAXJV010000199.1 GCA_012269655.1 Pseudomonadales bacterium | reverse complement strand
GATGGCAGTGTGGCGTATCAGCAAATCATGCAGGTCATGAGCACGCTTCAGGGTGCCGGCGCGACCAACATTGGATTGGTGTCACAGGCTCTTTGATGCGGCAGCAGGGCGAATCCGTACTTTCCATTGCGTTCACCTTGTTGGTGCACGCATTGATGGGTGGCGCACTCTTTATCACCTGGGATACGGACGTTCGTAAGTTTGTGCCCGAGCCAAACGTCATCAATGCAACGGTGCTCACCGTAGCCGAGTCCTCGGCTCCGGCGACAGAGGCCCCAAAAGTACCGCCAAAGGAGGAGCCCAAGCCGGCTCCCGCACCGAAAAAAGAACCCTCAGAAGAGCTGAAAAAGCAGCAGGCTGCGGATAAAAAGCAAATTGAAACCCAGCGCAAACGCGAGCAAGAGCAAAAGCGTTTAGCCGAGGAAAAACGTAAGAAACAAGAGGCGGAAAAGGCGCGTCAGGCCAAGGAAAAAGCGGCCAAAGAAAAAGCCGCTGCAGCCGCCGAGAAAAAGCGGGCCGAAGAAGCTAAGAAAAAAGCCGCAGCCGAAAAGGCAGCCGCTGAACGCAAGAAAAAAGAAGCTGAGCGTAAGCGCAAAGAAGACGAGGCGAAACGCAAAGCGGCCGAAGAAAAAGCTAAACAAGAAGCGGCAGAGCGAGCCAAGCGCTTGGCCGAGCAAGAACGTAAAGCCAAGGAGGCGGCAGCAGCTCGAGCCGCCGCTGAAGCGGAACGTCTAGCCGAAGAGCAAGCGCTGGCCGCCATTGCCAGTGAGCGCTTGGCTCGCAGTATCGTGTCGGCGATTGACCAGAAAGTGCGCCGCAACTGGCGTGTGCCGGTCGGAACGGACGAACTCGAGGTGCATTTGCGAATTAATTTAGCGCCAACGGGTGACGTACTGGCGGTAAATGTGGCACGGTCCTCAGGTAACGTGAATTTCGATAACAGTGCTCGAAATGCCGTGCAGAAGTCCTCACCCTTCAGAGAGATGAGGGAGTTGTCGGCTGCCGAGTTCGAAAATAATTTCCGACGATTCACCATGATTTTCCGACCAGGAGGGCGTTGATGCTCCGTTTGTTTTTGCTCCTTGTGCTGAGTTTAAGTGTTACCGCTCGGGCCGAACTCGTGATCGAGATTACCGAGGGTATCGACGATCCGATTCCCGTCGCCTTTGTTCCATTCCAATGGCAGGGGTCCGGCGCGCTTCCTCTGGAATTGGCGGATTTGATTGAAAACAATATGGAGCGGACCGGCCTGTTTGAGGGCACGCCTCGGGGCAACATGCTGTCTCGTCCTGCCACCGGTGCCGACGTGGTCTTTCGAGATTGGCGTCTGATCGAGACGGAATATCTCGTTATCGGCCGGGTTATTCCTAATGGGGGTCAATTGAGCGTTGAGTACGAACTCTTTGACGTGTTTGGCCAGGCATCTTTGTTGTCAGAACGTATCCCCGGCACTGCCGAGCAATTGCGTGATATAGGGCATTTCATCTCGGATCGTGTATTTGAAAAGCTGACCGGTAAGCGTGGGATATTTAGCACGAAGTTGGCCTACATCACGGTCGAGCGCCGCAGCGAAAAAGATCAAACCTATCGTTTGATGTACGCCGATGCTGACGGTGCGCGTCCCATCCCGATTTTTCAGTCGGACTTCCCGATTATGTCACCCGTTTGGTCTCCTGAAGGTCAGCGTATCGCCTATGTTAGCTACGAAACGGGCCGCCCGATGATCTACATTCAGGAGTTGGCGACCGGGCAAAAGACCTTGGTGGCTGATTATCCAGGACAAAACACCGCACCGAGTTTCTCTCCTGACGGACGCAGGCTGGTGTTTTCTAATTCACAAAGTGGCAATGCCGAGATCTACGTCAAAAATTTGCGCTCTGGAAACCTAGCGCAAATTACCCGAAGCTCAGCCATCGATACCGAGCCGCGCTTTAGTCCCGACGGGGATAGCATTCTGTTTACCTCGACTCGGGCCGGTAACCCTCACATTTATGAGTACGACGTGACCACCGGACAATCGACTCGGATGACCTTTGAAGGACGTTACAACTCCAATCCGACCTACATTCCCGGTGACGAGCGAATCGCCTTTGTACATCAGTACGACCGTGATTATCAGATCGCCGTGATGACGCCGAATCAGACGGACTTGCAGGTTCTTACGGCCAGTGGCTATGACGAGAATCCATCGCCCGCACCCAACGGTCAAATGCTGGTCTATGCAACGTCCAATGGCGGAAAAGGCGTTCTTGGTATAACTTCCATTGATGGTAGGGTAAATGTTTTGGTACCCTCCAACGCAGGTGACGTTAGGGAGCCGGCTTGGTCCCCATTTTTGAACTAAGCCTTTGTGGTAATTAAAAAAATAGGTAATAGGGGTTCACAATGAATCAACACGGTTTGGCCAAGAGCGCGATTTTGGCGGCTTCAATTGCAGTGCTGGCAGGTTGCTCGAGCACCATGAAAGATGACATGGCGACTGACACTGCGGCAACAGACACTGCAACCACCACGACCACCACCGCTGCGGACAGCAGTACCAGCACAGCGGGTGTTTCTGAGAACGGTTTGACTGCAGAACAGATTCAAGCACGTCAGGATGCGGCGTTTGCAGCCGACACACTGTTCTTCTTTGACTACGACCAGGCGAGCATCAAAGCTGAAGCGCGCGCTGCATTGCAGGCACACGCGGCTTACCTGTCAGCCAACGCTGACGCCATGGTTCGTCTAGAAGGCCACGCGGACGAGCGCGGTACTCGCGCCTACAACGTATCACTGGGCGAGCGTCGCGCTAATGCGGTCAAGCGTTACCTAATCGTTCAAGGTGCTTCTAGCGCACAGGTTGAAACTGTTTCTTACGGCGAAGAACGTCCTCTGAGTCTGTCACAGACTGAAGAAGGCTTTGCCCGTAACCGTCGCGTTGAGCTGATCTACAAGTAAGACATGGCGATATACAAGACGTCAAAGGTCGTCGCTGCGATTGCAGCGGCGGCTTTTTCATTTTCGGCTTCAGCAAACGAGTTAGACTCTTTGCGAGATCTGCAACTGCAATTGCTCGAGCGGTTTGATCTTCTGGAACAGGAAGTTCAAATGCTGAGAGGCACAGTTGAAGAGCAAGCCCGTACCATACAGACCTTGCAGTCCGATGGTCGTAGTCGCTATTTGGACTTGGATAGCCGGATTTCGGCTTTGTCGACTCAGCCTCCAGCGACTGCGATTTTAGCGCCCGCTCAACCGGCAGTGGATCCGGCGGACTCAATTGGACTGAATCCTGTGGTTTCGAACGGTGAGTCCGATTCGCAAGTTGCCGCGTCCGCCGCACAGCCTGCCTTATTGCCGATAGAGCAGCCCTCACCTTTGCCGACTCCCGTGAGTCAACCGCAAGTGGAATTGGGTGATCCGGCGCTTGAAAATCAGCGATACCAAGCCGCATTTTCTTTGATTCGCGAGCGTCAGTTTGACGCAGCTAAGGATGCGTTGAATCTGTTTATTCAACAGTACCCTGATGGCAAGCTGCTGGCGGATGCTAAATATTGGCTGGCCCAGGTTTACGATGCTCAGCAGCAGAGTGATCAAGCTGTGATCGCGTTTAGCCAATTGCTAGCTAATCATCCTGATTATCGACGAGCGCCCCAAGCCCGTTTGAAGTTGGGTCAGATCCTAATCCGACAAGACAAGCTCGAAGAAGCCAATCGAGTCTTCACTGCCTTGATTGAGCTGCACGGCGATACCGAACAAGCCGATGAGGCGCGTCGGCTGTTGAACCCCTAGTCGTGGCCAACGATCAACTGCGAATCAGCGAGATTTTCTTCTCGCTGCAAGGCGAGAGCGCGTCAATCGGGCGGCCGACTGTGTTTGTTCGTTTGACGGGATGCCCGCTACGGTGTACTTGGTGCGATAGCGCGTACGCTTTTAACGGTGGCGACCTGATGTCGTTAGAGAGCATTGTCGACAAAGTCAAAAGTTATCCAACCGAGTACGTCTGCGTAACTGGCGGTGAGCCACTTGCTCAACCCGCCGTATTCGAGTTAATGACTCGACTCTGTGATTTAGGTTTGCGAGTTAGCACAGAGACCAGTGGCGCGATGGATATTGGTCCCGTTGATGCACGAGTCTCTCGAGTCATGGACCTAAAAGCGCCTGGATCAGCGGAGTCTCATCGAAATCTTTATTCCAATATCGAACATTTGGATGACGGTGATCAGGTGAAGTTTGTTTTGGCGGATCGTCAGGACTATGACTGGGCACGTTTGAAGATCGACGAGTACCGATTATCCGATCGAGTAGCCGAGGTCCTGATGTCGCCAGTGCATGGCGAATTGACTCCCCGTGATCTGGCTGAGTGGATCCTAGAAGACGGTCTGTCCGTGCGTATGCAATTACAAATGCACAAATATTTATGGGGCGAGGAACCCGGTCACTGATGGCAGAGAAAGCGGTTATTCTATTATCTGGTGGGCTGGACAGTACGACCTGTCTGGCGATGGCAAAGGCCCAAGGGTTTGAGTGCTATACCCTGGGTTTCGATTACGGCCAACGTCACAACTCAGAGCTTAAGGCTGCAGTTCGAGTAGCCGATGCCATGAGTGATAATCCTCACAAAGTTATCC
>JAAXJV010000026.1 GCA_012269655.1 Pseudomonadales bacterium | reverse complement strand
TTTCAGCTCCTAACCGCTGGCGGCAGTTACCTGACCTGGCTCGCATTGGACCCGTCAGAAGCATTCGAAATTGGATTGGCTGTGTTAGTGGCGACTTGTCCGTGCGCCTTTGCACTGGCCGCGCCAACCGCACTGGCAGCAGCACGTGCCGGAGGACACCGGCTGGGAATGGTTCTGCTCTCACCCAACGCCCTGGAGCGTTTGGCGCAGGTCAATCGTACAGTGACTGACAAAACTGGCACGCTGACCTTAGGTCGCCCTACTATCA
The DNA here is from genome assembly GCA_012269655.1 of Pseudomonadales bacterium. Lineage (GTDB taxonomy): Bacteria > Pseudomonadota > Gammaproteobacteria > Pseudomonadales > Litorivicinaceae > Litorivicinus. Next base: position 4,413 of record JAAXJV010000026.1, on the reverse strand, counting down.
TCCAAACACTCTGTGAGCCGACCGCTCAGTCGTTTTATGAGTCCATTGCCGCAGGCTTAGAACAAGGCATGTCGCACCCACTGGCACGACCATTTTCTGAGTTTCAGGCCCTGTCCCTGAGCCAAGTACAGGCATTCCAGGGCAAAGGGGTACAAGGCGAATACAACGGCCAAGTGTGGCGACTCGGAAGTCCCACATGGCAATCCCAGGATGCACCCGAGGGACATGGCTGGCTCGCGCTGACCGAAAACAACCTTTTGAGGGCTTGGTTTCAATTGTCCGACCCCGACCGGCCTGGCCTCGCGGCGGCCATTGGCCAATTACCGCAACCCATCCAGGTGCTCAGTGGCGATAGCCCAGCGGCTGTTGAGGACTTTTGTCAACGTCATGGACTCCCCGGACAAGGGGGCCTCAGCCCAGAGCAGAAGCTAAACAACTTGGTGTCTGGCGATCCGGAACACACGCTTGCCCTAGGTGATGGAATCAACGATGCGCCGTTGTTGGCGCGAGCCGGCGCCTCAATCGCGCTGACGGACGCCAGCGCCCTCACCCGGGCTCAATGCGATGCCTTGGTAATCAGCCAAGATCTACGTAGCGTTCCACAAGTACTGACATTAGCCCGCAAAACCCAGCAAATCATTCGCCAGAATTTGGCCTGGGCAATCGGATATAATGCCAGCGTATTGCCATTGGCCATGGTGGGATGGCTGCCAGCCTGGGGCGCGGCACTGGGCATGTCGTTGTCATCTTTGTTAGTGGTATTTAACGCTTTGCGTCTTCGCAATCCTGAGAGACTTGGGTCATGGACATCATCTTAGCGCTGATACCAATTTCGTTTATTTTGCTGATTACTGCGACCAGCATCTTTTTGTGGGCCATGAAGTCAGGTCAGTATGACGACCTCGAAGGGCCTGCTCACCGCATCCTGCACGACGATGATGATCCTGCACACAAAGCCGCGGTAAAAAACAACAAAGACGCCTCTTCACCTGATGACTGATTTATTCGCCGGCTTACTGGTTGGTTTTGCCGGCAGCGCACACTGTTTTGCCATGTGCGGCCCATTAAGCGCCTCGTTATCACTATCCCTCAAACGGCAATCGCTCCTGGTCTATGTGGCCATGGGCAAAATTGCTCTGTACGCAATCTTGGGTGGTTTAGTCGCCTGGCTAGGTAGCCGAATTTCACCTTCGCTGGGCAATGCGTTGCTTTGGCTGGCTGGCGTGCTGTTGGTCGTGATGGGGCTGTATGGACTTGGACTCCGTAAACCCAGCGAATCCTTTACTCGACTGATCATGCCGATTACCCGACCAATCCAACACCTCGCTGGGTTAGTTTGGCCGATTCGCAATACGACCCAGGCTCTGATCTGGGGCGGGCTTTGGGGTTTATTGCCCTGCGGCTTGGTTTATGCCGCCTTAGGCTGGGCGTTAACCGCCTCTTCAATTCATGACGGCGCCATGCGGATGCTTGGATTTGGTGTAGGAACCCTGCCTGCGGCGTTAGGAACAGGCTGGCTCGGACATCACTTTGGATCGTGGAGCAAAAGCGGGCGACTGGGGCGCCTTAGCGGCGCTGTCTTGTTAACGATGGGGATCTGGTCCATCGCGATGGGCGTGTTACAGCTTTAAGACCTGCACCTGATCGGGCTGAACAGTTGGCGCGGTAGGCCGCTCAAAACTGGCTTCCATTTCTTGCTCGGACGCGCCCCGTGCGGCCGTCTGGCTGAAATCATGCAGCTCACGGTCCATTAGTTGTGAGGGCGCCACATTGCCCATCGCACTGAGCATACTCTGAATCCGGCCGGGGAAGCGTTGTTCCCATTCCTGAATCTGAGCCTTGATATTCTGACGTTGTAAATTGGGCTGCGAGCCACACAGGTTACAGGGGATTATCGGGTAGTTCTGCTCGATGGCAAAACGCTCTAGATCCGATTCCCTAACATAGGCCAAGGGACGAATAACGGTGTTTTGACCGTCGTCGCTGATTAACTTAGGCGGCATGCTTTTGATGCTGCCAGCATAAAACAGGTTCAGCATCAGGGTTTCCAGCATGTCGTCAGCATGATGGCCCAAAGCAATCTTGTTGAATCCATTGCGCTTTGCGTAGCTGTACAGTATTCCACGGCGCAGTCGAGAACAGAGGCCGCAGGTGGTCTTGCCCTTTTCGATAACGCGGGTGACTGTCGAATAAGTGTCTTCTTCGATGATCTCGAAAGGCATATCAATCGAGCTCAAATACTCAGGCAGGATGTGTTCAGGGAAACCGGGCTGTTTCTGATCCAAGTTCACTGCAAAGAGTTCGAAATCAATCGGCGCACTGGCCTGCAACTGACGCAACAGATCGAGCATGGCGTAGCTGTCTTTGCCACCGGATAGACACACCATAATGCGATCACCGGCATCGATCATCTGAAAATCGCCAATGGCTTTGCCGACTTGCCGGCGTAAGCGCTTGTGCAAACTCATAACGCTGCGTATCCCGCTACTCAATCCTGGGCGCGGATTATGCCACGTCTCGCTATCCGTTGCTCTTGGTGAGCTTCAAGTACGCCATAGCGACCATGGTGGCGTCGCCGATTGCTGTATGGCGCCCAAAGGTAGGGACGGATAGCTCGGTCAGAATTCGTTCAAATCTTAGATCTGCTGTCTCGGGCTGTCGGGTTTTACTGGAAAACACGTCGGCCAGTTCAATGGTGGAATTGGGCAATTCAAAGCCAAAGGTTTCCCGAATGTAGCGGTTGAGTAACGTCACATCGAAGTTAATGTAGTAGCCCAACAAGGGTCGATTTCCGATGAAATTGAGTAGTTTTGGCAGTGCTTCGGAATACGGAATGCAATCTTCAAGATCGACCTTACGGATACCATGGATTCGGATCGAGTCGGCTGCTTGCTTGGGTGACGGAGGTAAACGCAAATCCAGTTTTTCACTGGTCATAATTTTCCCATCGCGAATTTTAACCCCGGCAACGGTCAGCAAATCATCGGTATTGGGATCCAGCCCCGTCGTTTCGCAGTCCAGGCTTATCACCTCGTCGCCGTGATACGGCATGAACAATGGCTCCCAAGGAGTCCCCTGAACTTTGAAACGCGTTCCCATCGTTTTTAAGGTTTTGGCGACCATACTATCCCCGTATATGTAGCTCGAGCGCCAACCAATCTTTGAACTCTTTGACCACATGCAACGCTTCACGTAGCAGGTCTCGTTCAAGGCGATTTAAGCGATGCGGCTCAATGTAATTATTGACCTGATTGGCCTCTTTATTAGCACCGAGTTGGCGCAGATGGCTGCGCAGCCGATATTCGCTGAACAGCACCAGGGCGCTCTCTAAATTCCGCCCGAGCTTTTCCTGAATTGCGCCACAGCGAACCAACCCCTGTATGCGCTTAAAGGTATTGCTTTGACGAACGCCATATTTGAGTGCCAGCGCCCGGATACCATGGACCAGCGGAAATATGGCTCCTTTTTTGATATCTACGCCCTGCTCTTCCTTTTTGACACGTCCAAATAAAGTTAGAGGCACCGCAAAACGCATCACGGGCTGCGCGAAATGAGACAATAAGATGTCACTGGCCGTCATTTCCTCTGCCAGAGCCCTTCCCATTCGGTCGAGCAATTTAGCATCGCCAGACACACGCTGCGCATCCAACACAATGGCCAAGTTCATCTGACTCTGCTCATCTAAGTTTTGGACCCAATCGCTCAGCGTCTGCGTCCATTCACTTTCGGTTTTTGCCCACTGGGGATTAGACACCATGACATTTCCGGGGCAAGGCGGGAACCCTAATCCAATGAGTTCATCAATGAATCGTTGCGTGTCCTGCGCGCGTGTTGGCCATTCGAATCCATCTCGAATAATCAACGCGTTATCCTGATCGGTACGCACAATTTGTTCGCTTCGTCCTTCACTGCCCAACACCACCAGAGCTGTGTTTGCCCTGACGGATTCGTCTACGGTTAGCTCCCATACCTTCGCAATCAGTCGAGTATTTAAAGCACCCAACAAATCCATTAAAAAGCGGATCCGGGTGCCTTTATCGACCAGATTTCGGATCAGCGGATTGATGTGCTCCATCGCTTCGCGCAGGTCTTCAATAGTCTGAGCCTTTTCAATGCCAACACCGATGCTATGACTGCGAGAGCTGAGGTAACCCAACACGTCTGGCAATTCCGCCACTCCGATGATGGCACTGTCACGCTTCACCACAACGCGTTTGATGTGGTGACGTGCCATGACCGTCAGAGCCTCAAATAGGAAGGTATCCGCATCAACCGATATCAAATTGCGGCCCGTGCAAACTCGTACCGGTTGATCAGGACTGTGGCCCTCTAGCACGGTTGCGTTTAACAGATCGGTACCAGTGACCAGTCCATAACTGCCTGCCTCACCCGGAAAATCGACCAAAGCACTGT
>JAAXJV010000164.1 GCA_012269655.1 Pseudomonadales bacterium | reverse complement strand
GTGTTTATGTTCCCGGCGGCAAGGCGGCTTACCCCAGTTCGGTCTTGATGAATGTCTTGCCGGCCAAAGTGGCGGGTGTCCAAGAGATCATCATGGTGGTGCCAACACCTTCAGGCGTGATCAATGACGTCGTGTTGGCGGCGGCGGATATTGCTGGCGCGGATCGAGTGTTTGCAATTGGTGGTGCTCAGGCCGTGGCTGCATTGGCCTGGGGGACAGAATCAATACCCTGTGTTGATAAGATTGTTGGCCCAGGCAATGCCTATGTTGCTGCGGCCAAGCGCGCCGTGTTTGGGCGAGTAGGCATCGATATGATTGCCGGGCCTAGCGAGATTTTAGTGGTCGCCGATGACACTTCTAACCCAGACTGGGTGGCGATGGACTTGTTCAGTCAGGCCGAACACGATGAGCAGGCGCAGCCTATCTTGGTGTCTTGCTCCGAAAGCATGACCGAACAGGTATTGGCCAGCATGCAGCGATTGCTGCCCACACTCGAGCGTTCGGACATTATTGAGGCGAGTCTTACAAACCGAGCGGTGATCGTGGACGTGGCCGATCACGTTCAGGCCTGCGAAGTGATCAATCAGGTGGGGCCAGAGCACTTAGAGTTATGCGTGGACGAGACCCAAGTGCTGATGGATGGCATTCGACATGCCGGAGCAATTTTTGTCGGTCATCGTGCCCCCGAATCTCTCGGTGACTATTGTGCAGGCCCCAACCATGTTTTGCCGACCTCCGGGACCGCGCGATTTGCCAGCCCCCTCGGCGTTTATGACTTTGTGAAGCGCTCGAGCGTCATGGAAATTTCTGCCGAGGGCAGTCAAGTTTTGGGCAAAATTGCATCCGTCTTGGGGCGTGCCGAGCAGCTAACTGCCCATGCCCGTGCCGCGGAGATGCGTTTGGATGATTAAGTCCCGTGTGCAGTCACTGATTAGGTCGGATGTTCAAGCGCGTCACGCCTATCAGGTAGCCGATCCAGGTTCGGCCATTCGTCTGAATCAGATGGAAAATCCCTATGGATGGGATGATGCCTTGTGGGGCGCCTGCCTGAATCATATCCGCACTGCCGAGGTTAATCGTTACCCCGACGCGTCCGGAAAGGCTCTGATTCGTGCCATCAGAGGGCACGATCAGTTGGCCGACGATTGGGGTGTGATGCTCGGCAATGGCAGTGATGAAATCATTCAAACACTGGTTCAGGCGATCTGCGACGGAAGTCGGCCGGTCATGGCGCCAACGCCTTCCTTCGTTATGTTCCAAATTATCGCCCAGCAGTGTCGAGTGCCCTTTGTTGGTGTCGAGCTTGGATCAGAGTGGTCTTTGGATGTCGATGCATTTTGCCAAGCGATGGATGTGCATCAGCCAGCGATCGTTTTTCTGGCGCAGCCCAATAACCCTACGGGTAAGCTGTATGACGAAGCGGGTCTTCGTCGAGTAATTGAAGCCTGCCCGGGCCTTGTTGTAATTGACGAAGCCTACGGTCCATTTTCACCGCGCAATCACCAAAATTGGTTAAATGAATACTCAAATTTGGTCCTGATGCGGACCTTTTCGAAATTGGGTTTGGCGGGCTTGCGCTGCGGTTATTTGACTGGTCCCAGTGAGTGGATCGAAGAGATTAACAAAGTCCGCCTACCTTATAACTTGGGTGTTTTGAATCAGGCGGTCGCTGAGTTTGCTTTGACTCAGGGCGCAGAGTTGATGACGAAGCAGGCCAAGTGGTTAGTCCAAGCGCGGGAAATGTTGATTCAGCAATTGCGGGCTCGGGGGCTTACGGCCCACGATAGCGACGCGAATTTTGTGTTAGTTGAAGTAGCGGATCCGCCGGCTGTCTTCAATGCCATTACAACCCAGGGCGTGTTGATCAAAGATCTGTCCGGCATGCATCCGAGCTTGTCTCGGTGTCTGCGGGTCTCCATCGGAACCGAGTCAGAGAACCAAGCCTTCCTGGCGGCACTTGACCGAGCCCTAGGCTAAAGCTCGCCTTATCGGGCTCTGGGTCGCAGGCCAATGGTGATTGGAAGACTCAGTTGTTGATCCCCGCGCAACACAGTCAGTTCGGCTGACTCTCCGGGATTCATGCCGGTGATCTTGAGCATCGCGCTGCGCCCGTTTATGACGGGTTTCTGATCAATGCCAATCAGCACATCCTGCGGCTCAAGTCCGGCCATCTCGGCTGGGCTGTCTCGATAGACCGCTGTGACGAGCAGGCCGCCGGCAACGCCCAGCGCTTGGCTGTTGGCACTGGACATAGGCTCGACCTCGATGCCAATAAATCCGCGAATCACTCGGCCGTGCGTGATCAACTGTTGCATGACGTCCAACGCCAGTGACGTGGGAATGGCAAATGCGATTCCTTGGCTGCCGCCACCGCGGGTAAATATGGCTGAATTAATACCGATCAGTTCGCCAAAAATATTGACCAGGGCGCCACCTGAATTGCCCGGGTTGATGGCGGCATCGGTTTGGATGAAGTCTTCAAAGACCGTTAAGCCAGCAATGCGCCCCGTCGCGCTTAAGATGCCCTTGGTGACGCTTTGTCCGACACCAAAGGGGTTTCCGATTGCTAATACCGAGTCACCGATCTGTGAGGGTGACTGCGCAATGGGGATCACGGGGGGATTGGTCAGCTGAATCTTTAGCACCGCTAGATCGGATTCAGGGTCGCTGCCCACCAGCTCGGCAATAGCGCTTCGGCCATCCCTCAGTTCAACAATCAGTCGTGGTGCGTTGGCAATCACGTGATGATTGGTTAAAACATGACCCTGCGCTGACACGATAACGCCGCTGCCCAGCGGCGTGATTCGACGGTCGCGTTGCGGCTGAGTGTTGAGGTACTGCCGCATCAACGGATCATTCAGTAGTGGGTGGTCGGTGTCCAAGGTTTCCAGTGCGGTATGGATGTTCACAACGGCAGGTGCGGCGGTTTGTACCGCTTCTCGATAACTGCCCGGCGGTGGTGTGCTCATGCTGCGTTCACTGGAGGCCAGTGTGACCAGTTGCAGGGGTTCCTGTGACGCGAGTTTCATGCGGCTCTGATACAGGCTGAATCCCAGCGCAATAATCAGGCCAAGGGCGACGGCGGGCGCAAGTGCACGAAACGTTTCAATCCATCTTTGCATGCAGGTATCTTAACGAAAACCGCAGTGAGATGTTTATGTCCCCCGTTCAACTGGAAACTTTGCTCAATCAATGGCTCGAGCCAGAATTATTCAAAGACTATTGCCCGAATGGCTTGCAGCTGGATGCCGATCGCCCGATCCACAAAGTCATTACCGGCGTGACCGCCAATCAAGCGCTGATTGAGCGAGCCATCGAAGAAAAAGCAGATGCTGTCTTGGTGCATCACGGGTGGTTTTGGAAAGGTGAGTCGCCGACGCTGACGGGTTTAAAAGGTCGGCGGGCCAGAGCTTTGTTTCAGCACGGCATCAGCTTGTTGGCTTATCATCTTCCGTTGGATGCGCATGCAGAATTGGGCAACAACGCGGGGCTTGCCCGGGCTATGGGTTGGAACAGAACCGGACCGCTCGAGCCCTTGGCGAAACGTAGCGTAGGGGATCTGGGCGAGCTGGTTAGCCCTATTTCGGCTGCCGATCTACGTGATCAACTCTCAAATACCCTGGCTCAGGATGTCTTGATGATTGAGGGGCAGGGCGAAATTCGTCGCATTGCCTGGTGCACCGGTGCCGCGCAGTCTTATTTCCAACGAGCGATTGACAGTGGCGTCGATGCCTTTGTGACCGGCGAAATCAGCGAGCCAATGGTTCATTTGGCGAGAGAGTCGGGTGTTCATTATTTTGCCGCAGGCCATCACGCCACCGAGCGGTTTGGTGTGATGTCGTTGGCGCAGGCGTTGGTAGGGGAAGGACTGGACGCTAAGTTTATGGATGTGCCCAGTCCGGTTTAACTTATTGAGCGGCAGCCTGGTTGCGTAGATCCGCTTCGGTCAGGGTCCCATTTGAATCAGAATAATCTCTGGGTTGCTGATCCTGCTCGATGCGTGGCTCGACCGGCGGTGGCGGGATTAAGCCTTGAATTCGGTCGTTGGGATCCATTTGGTCGGCGTCTGTGAATTCATTTTGCGCCTGAGAAAGATGGTCATGAACCTCTCGGTATTGAGCGCTCAATTGGTTAACCAATCGAGCGGTCTCAGCAAAGTGTGCCTGGACTTGATTGGACAGCTCGGCGTGCTTTTCGTCAGCTGCTTGCGCTCGGGCTTCTAGCTCGGCACGAATCTTCATGTCGGGCTGGCTGTTCCGTCCGAAATAAAAGCCGGCTCCACCACCGACTAAGGCGGCCAGCACAACATAAATCCACTGAATGTCCATTTACTTCATCCTTTCGCAGTACAGCCAGTGTAACAGGCTCATCAGATTTGTTTACACTATGCCCCGCCTAAAGTCGCCTACGCGATCCCGCGCAGGTGCAGTCCGCCAAGGATAGCCTTATGTCACGACCGATAGATACCGCTCTCATGATTGATGGACGCCTAGAGGGAATATTAACCGCCGTTCCTGAGCAGACGGCTGCCGACATCCTATTGGTGTGTCATCCCCATCCGCTTCATCAGGGCACCATGCACAATAAGGTCGTCACCACCCTGGCTCGTATGGCTCGTGATTTGGGCATGCCGGTTTTGCGGTTTAATTTTCGCGGCGTAATGGGCAGTCACGGCGTTTGGG
>JAAXJV010000282.1 GCA_012269655.1 Pseudomonadales bacterium | reverse complement strand
TCGTGCGATACAACATCGAGGCGACGGCCATGGCTTCGGCACCCTCGGCTTCAAGTGTTTGGCAGATTTGTGCCGTGCGCTGAGTATTTCCACCCAGGCAGGCATCGACCAGATCAAAAATCGAGTAGCGGGCACTTTCAGCGCTGATTTGAGCGATTTCATCCACCGTCATGGCTTGCTCGCCTTGAAACAGGCTGAGTTTCTGAACTTCTTGACGGGCAGCCAATGCGTTGCCTTCGACTCGGCTAAGCAAGAGTTCAAAGGCCTCTGGCGTTAGCTGCACCCGAGCTTGATTCAACTCGCCTCGCAGCCAGTTGCCAAATTTGTCGGCGTAAATCAGGGGGCAGCTTATCCACCAGCCAGCTTGATCGATCGCCTGCACCCATTTAGGGACCCGCTTAGCTCGGATCTCAACCTTGGGGCACTGAATAATGAGTTTCTTTTGCGGTGGCGGATCTTCCAGGTAATAGCTCAGCGCCTTATCGGCTTTGGCGTCCAGTTTGCTCTTCGGCATGCGCAATTCGAGCAAGCTGTCCTGGGCGAACAGTGAGAGTTCAGTCCGCGCTTCCATCAGGCGAGCCCAATTGAATCCGGGACCGACATCCAGCACTTCACGTTCAAACCCGTGGGTTAGTGCGAGCGCACGAATTTTGTCGGCCGCTTCCAGGGTCAGCAGGGTTTCGTCACCTTCAATTAGAGTAACGGGAGGAAGGCCCATGGCCAGATTTCGATCGAGATCCTCGGGTGCGAATTTCACGGCAGCTGATCGGCTTGGGCGCTGATCTGGGTGAGCATTTGGCCGGTCAGGTCGCGGTAAATCGCATCGGCTTTTAGGCGTTCAAGTTCACTGTCTAGGCTGTCGCTGTTGGAATCCAACAGCGTTAAGAAACCATCCCGATTGAGTGTTTCGGGGCCGATTACGTAAGGATCGTCGCCTTGACGAACAGCATAGGTTAGGTTGACTCGTAGCTCGAATTCATCTCGATCCGCCAACTCGGAAAGGGTGCGGCGCTCAAGGGTTAAATCGAGTACTTCCAGCGTTAGCCCTGCACCCAACACGCCGCGCTCTTGCATGACGGATTCAATTAGACGAGCCTGAGCACCGAGCGGATCGGCGATCTCCAATGCCAAACGACTCTTCAATCGTGCATCCAGATCGGTATTGCCGTAACCCACCAACTGATAGCCGCAGCCGCTAAGCAGCAGCAGTCCGACGATGGCCAGGCCGCGCAAGCGCATCAGTTGGCCACCAAGTTGAGTAGGCGACCGGGTACCAAAATAACCTTCCTGATTGTCAGGCCATCCAGGAACTTACTGACGTTGGGTTCGTCCATTGCAATGGCCTGTGCGGTGTCTTGATCGACGTCAACAGGCACTTGGATTCGACCGCGGACCTTACCATTGACCTGCACGACCAACTCAATGCTGTCGCGAACCAAGGCCGATTCATCGACACTAGGCCAGGGGGCGTCAATCAATAGACCCGCACCCCCCATTTGTTCCCACAATGCCTGGGTCGCATGCGGGATAAAGGGGTTCAGCATGCGTACACACAGATCGATGGCTTCGTCTCGGACGGCCTGGCTGCCCGTGTGTGCATTGATGGCGTTAACTAATTCCATAACAGCCGCAATGGCGGTATTGAAGTGAAGACGTTCACCTAAGTCATGTGTGACTTTTTGCAGCGTTTCATGGGCTTTGCGACGTAATGCAGCATCATCACCTTGACCGGCTTGGAAGTCGGCCTGGACCAGGTTCCACAAGCGTTTGATAAAACGCTGTGCACCGGCGACGCCATCGTCAGACCATTCCAGTGTTTGCTCGGGTGGCGAAGCAAACATGGTGTATAGACGAACCGTGTCAGCTCCCCATGTGTCGATGGCTGCCTGCGGATCGATACCATTGTTTTTAGACTTCGACATCTTTGTGACGCCGCCGGCAATGACCGGTTGGCCGTCGGACTTCAAGCGATAACCCGATTCCGTTTGCTCGACATCAACAGGGTTGAACCATTCTTTGCCCCCGTTATCCAACTCGCGATAGAAGCTGCGTGCTAGAACCATGCCTTGAGTGAGTAGGCGCTTGAAGGGCTCGTCGCAGTCGACCAAGCCTTCATCACGCATCACCTTGTGATAGAAGCGTGCATACAGCAGATGCAAGATCGCATGTTCGATACCGCCGATGTAGAGATCAACCGGCAACCAATATTTGGCGCGTTCATCTAACATCGAGTTGGCATCGGCGCAGGCATAGCGGGCAAAGTACCAGCTAGATTCCATAAAGGTGTCAAAGGTATCCGTGTCGCGTTCGGCCGGCATGCCCAAGCTGTCCGTGGTCGCGATGAAATCCTGATCTTTCTTTAATGGACTGCCGGATCCGTCAAATTCGGTGTACTCAGGCAAGACCACTGGGAGTTGATCGGCTGGAACCGCTTCAACACTGCCGTCCGCTTTGTGGATCGCGGGCACCGGGCAGCCCCAGTAACGCTGACGACCCACGCCCCAGTCCCGTAGACGGTAATTTGTGGTGATTTCGCCGCCGGCTTTTTCGGTCAAGGCCGCACCAATGGCTTCGAAGGCATCGCTAAAACCGAGCCCGTCGAATTCGCCAGAATTGATCAGTACACCGGTTTTTTCAGTCCAGGCGGCTTTCTCGATGTCATAGGATGCGTCGACCTCGGTGGGTTTGACGACGGGCTTGATCGCTAAACCGTATTGCGTGGCGAATTCATAGTCACGTTCATCGTGGGCCGGTACCGCCATGACTGCGCCTGATCCGTATTCGATCAATACGAAATTGGCAATCCAAACTGGAACGGATTCGCCCGTTAGGGGATGGATCACAGTCAGTCCCGTATCCATTCCTTTTTTCTCAGCTTTGGCCATGTCGGCTTCGGCGGTTTTCATCTGAGCACACTCGTCGATGAATGCCGCAATGGCCGGATTGCTGGAAGCTGCCTCGGTGGCCAGCGGGTGCTGAGGCGCAACCGCAACGTAGGTGACCCCAAACACCGTATCAGGGCGAGTGGTGTAAACGCTCAAGTGTTCATCACGATCGGAGAGCGCGAAATTGAAATTGACGCCGCGACTTTTACCGATCCAGTTGCGCTGCATGGTTTTGACCTGTTCAGGCCAGTCCACTGTGTCCAAGTCATCCAGCAGTTGTTCGGCGTAGTCGGTGATGCGGATAAACCATTGATCGATTTCGCGTCGTTCTACTAGGGCGCCGCTGCGCCACCCACGTCCGTCGATGACCTGTTCATTTGCCAGGACCGTATTGTCTACCGGGTCCCAATTGACCACGGCCTTTTTGCGATAGGCCAGGCCAGATTCCATCATCCGGGTGAACAGCCATTGTTCCCAGTGGTAGTAATCCGGTTTGCAGGTGGTGACTTCGCGATTCCAGTCGTAAGCAAAGCCTAGCGCTTTTAACTGATCGCGCATGTGATCGATATTGTCATAGGTCCAGGCAGCCGGCGCGCTTTTGTTTTGAATGGCCGCGTTTTCGGCGGGCATCCCAAAGGCATCCCAGCCCATGGGCTGCAGGACCTGTTTGCCTAGCATGCGTTGGTAGCGGCTGACCACGTCGCCGATGGTGTAGTTGCGTACGTGCCCCATATGCAGTTTGCCGCTGGGATAGGGCAACATGCTGAGGCAGTAATACTTTTCTTTGCTGGGATCTTCGGTGACGTTAAAGCAACCCTGCTCGTCCCAGGTTTTCTGAACGCGGGCTTCAAGGGCCTGCGGATCGTACGCGTTTTGCATGTAGAGATTTCGATTTCAGGTAAAAACCGAAGTTTAGCGCTGACGCCGCCTGAAAGGTACCGTTAATCCGGCGTAAATCAGCGTCAGTAAGGCAACGAATAGGGCTGGGTAGTGTCCGATCCATTGATAGGGTGTGTTGCCTTGTTTTGGCTGGATTTGTCCCGTTAGGGTGTCAACACGTTGATTGGGTAGCGCTTTTAATATTTCGCCACGACTGCCAATGTGTGCGGTTACACCATCGTTGGTGGCGCGGAGCATCGGGCGGCCACTCTCAATCGCACGCATTTGGGCCATCTGCAGATGTTGATCCCGAGCGATACTTTGGCCGAACCAAGCATCGTTGCTTACACTGATGAGTAGCGGGCTGGTTTTCGCCTTGTGGTGGGCCAATCCCGGGTAGGCGACCTCGTAGCAAATCATGACGCCGGGTTGCAGGCCAAATAGGGTCAGCGGCTGGGCTGACTGCCCTGGAATAATGGTCGACAGAGGCAGGTCAAAAAAGTCGATCAGGCCACGCAGCCAGGACTCTAGCGGCATGTATTCCCCAAAAGGAACCAGCCTGGTTTTGTAGTCGGCACCCTGGGCCTGACCAAAGCCGGCCAATGCATTGTAGTAGCGCGGCAAACGGTCTTTTGGGCCGGCAATTAAGCGGCCGCTAACCAAGGCGCTGTCAGGAAATGCGTCAGCAAAACGTGCGAAGAACTGATCGGCTTCGCTACCTAACAAAGGCAAAGCCGCTTCGCTCCAAATAAACAGATCCGCGGGGTGGGCCAAGCTTTGATCTAGATGCCGATCAATGATTTCAGCTCGCCAATCCGCGGCCCACTTTTTGTCGGCCGGGACATTAGGTTGGACCAGGGCATAGCTAATCGGGTCACCCAGTTTCTCAGTGCTAGGCCAGGGAAGCGCAGCGCTTACAATGAGGGGCACCAGGGC
>JAAXJV010000025.1:2881-4717 GCA_012269655.1 Pseudomonadales bacterium | reverse complement strand
CTGGACGTGGATGCTTTGCGCATCGTTGGCGAAGGCATCAATCATCTGCGTGATCCTAAACGTAGTTTCGTGATGGTGACTCACTACCAGCGGTTACTGGATCATGTGAAGCCTGATTTTGTGCACGTATTGGCCGGCGGTCAGATTCGTGCCAGCGGCGACTTCACCTTGGCCCAACGCTTGGAGAAGGAAGGCTACGAAGGCCTACTGGCAGAAGCATGAGCGCACTGGAAAGCTTAAAGGCGCTGGCTGGCAACTCGCCTCGGCAACTGCAGGCCGCAGAGGTTCTGGGCCAACTAGGGCTGCCCGGTCGCCAATTAGAAGATTGGAAGTACCTGTCACTCAAGCACCTGCAATCCAAAACCTTGGCCGCGCCAACGAGTAAGTTTGACGGTGATATTGCCAGCTTTGATATCCCTGGCTTAACAGCGGTTCGGTTGGTCTGGGTCAACGGCGTGTTCCGGGCGGATCTATCAGATCAAGCGGAAGGGCTGACACTCGTTCAAGACGCCATCGACTTGGATTGGGTGGCGCCGGAGCTTGACGGATTGGCCGCGGCCAATCTGGCAGCCGGACAATTGGTAGAACTAGCGGTCTCGGATGCGCTGCAGATGCCCGTGCACTGTTTGTTCATTGCCAAGGGCGAAGACCAAGCGGCCCAGCCCCGCTTGCAGTGGCGCGTAGCCGCCAATGCGCATTTGGAGCTGCTGGAACAGCATGTCGGCGAAGGCGCCAACCTCGTCAACATGGTCAGCCAGTTTGACCTGGCTGCGGACAGCAAAGTCACTCGTTATAAACTGCTGAACACAAAAAACGCGACCCACACGGGCCACACCTGGGCCCAGGTGCGCCGCAATGCGGACTTCCAAAATCACTTCATCGATCTGGGCGGCAAATTCCATCGCGACCAGATCTGTGTTCAGCTGATTGAAGGCCAGGCCAACACTCGACTCAACGGCCTGTATATGGTGGACGGACGGAACCTATCTGACAGTCACACGCGCATTGAGCATCTGGTGCCTCAGGCAACAAGCGCCCAGCACTATCGCGGCATTGCCAATGGACGCGGCAAAGCCGTTTTTAACGGCTTGGTCTATATCGGTGAAAACGCTTCGCAAAGCGCCACCGAACAAAAAAATGCCAACCTGCTGCTGTCAGACACGGCCGAGATCAATCCAAAACCTGAGTTACAAATTCATAATGACGATGTCGTAGCCAGCCATGGCTCGACCGTCGGCAACCTGGATGAAGAACAGCTATTTTACCTGCGTCAGCGAGGCATTTCTGAGGCCGAAGGCCGCGCCTTGTTGACCTTTGCCTTTGCTGAGCAAATCGCCCAAGCCTTGCCCAGCCAACCGCTGGCAGATTATCTCGAAGCGCGGTTTGCCCAGGACGTGTTATGAGCGGATTTGATGTCCAGGCCATTCGCGCGCAGTTTCCGATCCTGAACACTCAGGTCAACGGACGTGACCTGGTGTACCTCGATACGGGCGCCAGCAGCCAGAAACCTGAGTGCGTCATTCAGGCGATGGACGACTATTACCGACACCAGCATGCCAATGTGCATCGTGGCATCCATGAGCTCTCACAAAGCGCGACGGATGCCTATGAGGCGACCCGCGACAAGGTCGCCGCCTGGATCGGAGCGGCCCGTCGTGAAGAAGTGATCTTTACCCGGGGTACCACCGAATCAATCAACCTGATCGCCCAGACTTGGGGGCGTGCGCAGGTGAACGCGGGCGATCGCTTGCTGGTTTCTGAACTCGAACACCACGCCAATCTGGTGCCCTGGCAAATGCTGGCTCAGGAAACCGGTGCCACCCTGGTCAAAATTCC
>JAAXJV010000025.1:0-2781 GCA_012269655.1 Pseudomonadales bacterium | reverse complement strand
CACCTTGCCCTATCGACTGGAAGCCGGCACCCCAGCCATCGCTGAAGGCATTGGACTGGGCGCCGCCATCGATTGGTTAAACCGCATTGATTTCGACGCCGCCTGCGAGCATGAGCACGCCTTGTATGACTACGCACGGACTCAGCTTAAGCAGATTGATGGAATGCGCCTGATCGGCGAGGCCGAGCAAGCAGCCGGCGCGATCAGTTTCCAAATCGGTGACATCGCCGCCAGCGATCTAGGTACCTTGCTGGACAAACAAGGCATTGCCGTTCGCACCGGTCATCACTGTGCGATGCCGGCACTGCAGGCCATGGGCGTCAATGGGACCACCCGAGTGAGCGTCGGTTTATACAACACCTATGCCGACATCGATGCGCTCATCGCGGGCTTACAAGTGGCCAAGGACATTCTCGAGTGAAACCTCTGGATCAGCTCAAAGCCGGCGATCATCTAAAAGCCACCTGCGTGGTGCCGGCTAATCGCGTCCCCGCAGGAACGGCCACCGAATTACCGGCGGATTGTGACTTAGAAGTGACCCAAGCCCTGGGCGAGAGCTTGACCGTCAAATTCGAAGGCAACCTGTATCGCATCGCAAGCGAGGGCATGCGCGCGCTGGACATTGAGCCACCTGAATCTGTCACCGCCGCTGTCGTGGCCGACATGTCTGAAGCCGAAATCCTCGAGGCTGTCGATGCCCAACTGCGGACCTGCTACGACCCTGAAATTCCGGTCGACATTGTTGAGCTGGGTTTGATTTACGAAAAACGCATTTCTCAGTTACTGGACGGCCGGACACATTTACGGGTGCTAATGACCTTGACTGCGCCTGGGTGCGGCATGGGCCCTGTGATTGTCGAGGACATCAAGCAGAAACTTCAGTCGCTACCGGTTGACGTGGTTGATGTCGAACTCACCTTTGATCCACCTTGGGATCGCTCACGCATGTCTGAAGCGGCCCTTTTAGCAACAGGTATGTTTTGAATGGCTGAATGGCATGAAATTGGTCCCGCGGCAGACATGGCTGACGGCCACTATCAAAGCGTTGAAATCGATGACATCCCGCTTTTGATCTTTCACCTAGACGGACACTTCTATGCCCTCGAGGACCGGTGCACCCACGATGATGCGGAACTCGATGGCGGCACGATCGAAAATGGCTGCATCAAATGTCCGCGGCATGGCGCCTGTTTCGATATCAAAACCGGCGATGCGCTCAGCGCCCCGGCCTACGAGCCCACGGACAGCTTTGAGTGCCAGGTGGTCGATGGCATGATCCAGGTCAATCTGGCCTAGTACTTCGCATTTGCCAGACCGCCCTGTAAGCGATCATCATAGTCCTATGATATTGCACCACATCCAACGCGCTCATAACCCCGACGTGATCGACCGCCGCCAGCCCTGGCGCTTTCAAAGCGTCACAGTCGGGTCGTTTCACCCTGATTTGGTGGATTTAGCGACTCTGCATTTGGGAGACGAACTGAACGCCTCGAGCTTGGACGAAGTGTTGGCCTTGTGCGAGAGCATCCGAGCGCGCGTCGATTTGTGGATGGAGGAACCCTTTGGGTTTTATCTACCCGGGCAGACGCAGCCGATCGGAAGTGTACCCCGAGGCAGCGTCTCGCATCTGGGCATCCGCGCCTATGGCGTTCACGCCAACGGCTATACCTATCGTGATGGCCATTTGCATATGTGGGTAGCAAAGCGTGCATTAGACAAACCCACCTTCCCGGGGCTCTGGGACAACATGGTCGGCGGTGGACTCACCGCAGGCCATACCCCTGACCAGGTGCTGGAAAAGGAGACCCTGGAAGAAGCTGGGCTTTCGCTGGATCAAGCGCGCCATGTTCAATATCAGGGCACCCTGAATTATCAGCATGCGCATGCGTCGGGTATCCGCAACGACTGTCTGTATGTGTATGACATTGAATTGCCGCCCGATGTTGAACCGACCCCTAACGACGGTGAAGTGGATTGCTTTGAGTGCTGGCCGATTGAGAAAGTACTCGACGTTGTCGATTCGACCGAGGACTTCAAATACAACTGCAATCTGGTGATCGCTGAATTTTTATTGCGCCACAAGGCGCTCGAAGATCATCCAGAGTTTTCAGAGATTCAAACGGCGCTAAACGAACGGTTTCAGGCCGCTTAAATCCATCGGGGTACGCAGATCGCCGTTGCCTTGGATGGGTTCATGACCGATGACTTCATCATAAGCACATTGGTGAACCACGACGGCTTTTTCGGCGCCCAGCCCAGCCAGAAAAGTTCCTGCAGCGGTGGCACTACGAAAGCGCATATTTTCGCCTTTATCGTCCTTCAGTAACGCCCGTTGCTCGCCTGATACGGCTCGGACCAAATAGATAATGCCTTCGTTGGCGAGAATTTCGAGATGGGATTGACCTGCTTGAATCAGGTCTTTGAGCTGGTTTTCGCGCATGCTTAATAGCCTTCTTGCGCTGCCCTGAATCCTTCCAAATGACTGCGTAAGTCATGCAACGATGAAATGTAAGGAACCTCCAGTTCCTTGAGCAAAGGCGAGTCAGAGCGAATGGCTGCGCCTCCGATAAATAGTGGGAAGCCCTCAGGCAACTGACGACGCAGTCGACGCAACTCGCCGGGTAAACGAGGATCGTCCGCGGGGTAAGTGATCGATAATCCACATGCGAGTGCACTACTGCCAATGACCGCTGCGGCGATCTCGTCCGCCGGGGTATTGGGGCCCAAATAAATAGGCGACCAACCCTCGCTGGCACAGGTCACAGACACCATCAAGGCACC
>JAAXJV010000137.1 GCA_012269655.1 Pseudomonadales bacterium | reverse complement strand
GCGCTTCCACCAAACCGGTAATTTGGGACTGTGTGTGTCCTGCCGAGAGTGCAATGCGCAGCCTGGCAGTACCCTGCGGCACGGTAGGCGGACGAATCGCACCGACCCAGTAGCCCTGATCAGCTAGCCGCTGATTGAAACGCATGGCCTTCGCATTGTCGCCAACGACCCATGGCTGTATCGCGCTCTGACTCGGCATCAACCCGATACCGGCCTGCTCACAAGCCGACCGGAAATATCGAATGTTACTTTGCAGTGTTTCTTGATGATGGGGTTCGGTTTGTAACCGTTGAATAGCCCGCGTGGCCACGTGCGCCAGCGCCGGCGACATGGCCGTGGTATAGGTGTATGGCTTGGCTTTCTGCTTAATCCAATCGACCCAAATCGCTCTGCCACCTACAAAGGCGCCGGACACGCCGATTGCCTTGCCCAGTGTTCCCATCACAAGCGGTACATCCAAACCGTAGGTTGATCCGCGGCCCTGGAGACCGAGCACACCGAGCCCATGTGCATCGTCAACCATCAACAAGGCATCGTGCCGCGCCGTCAATTCAACCAAGCCTTCAATCGGGGCCACATTGCCGTCCATTGAAAAGACACCGTCTGTTACCACCAGATGCCGGAATCCGTCTTGGTCACCGCTGTCCAAACGTTTCGACAGAGTCACGAGATCTAAATGAGGATAACGCCGAGATGAGCTCGCTAACTGTCCCGCCTGCAATAGGGACGCATGGTTCAAACGATCCTGATGAACCTTGACGTCTGGCTCAGCCAAGGCTGAAACGGCTGCCAAATTGGCCATGTAACCGGTCGAAAACAACGCGACAGACTCGAAGCCTAACCAGTCACACAAAGCGGACTCGAGCGCTTCGTGGGCCTGACTGTGTCCAACCACCCAATGACTGGCACCACTGCCCACTCCATAGCGTTCAGCGCCTTCCTGCAACCACTCAATTTGCTGTGGATCGCTGGCCCAGCCTAGATAATCATTCGAGCTGAAGTTGACCATGTCCCGGCCGTTAATGGTCGCCTCAACACGCTGTGCCGACTCCAATACCGTGGATTGCCGGAGCAATTTTTTCTGCACGAGATCCTCGTGCACCTCCATTGCTCGCTTATGCCAAGTCGAAGGCGCGCGCACCCGAGGTGGGTCGATCATTGGACCATGGCGTCCTTGGCCAAGGCTTCGACTTGCTTTTCCCAAGCGCTCTGAGCGCTGGGCTGATAAGTGTTCACCGGCGCCTTGGTCGGGTCGCCATGCGAGGTTGTGACCCCCAAACGCTTGAACAGTGCCTGGTCGGCCTCGGCCTCTGGATTCGCCGTTGTCAGTAGTTTCTCGCCATAGAACAATGAATTCGCACCAGCCATAAAACACAGTGCCTGCATTTCGTCGGACATCACCTCCCGTCCTGCACTCAAGCGAACCACGCTGGCCGGCATCACAATACGCGCGGTTGCAATCACTCGTACAAAATCCAGTGGATCCAAATCCTCTGCATCTTCCAGCGGAGTACCGGCGACCTTAACCAATTGGTTGATCGGCACACTATCGGGGTGTTGCGGCAGTGTGGCTAAGCTGTGCAACAATCCGATGCGGTCGCCTTGAGTCTCGTCGAGCCCTAAGATTCCGCCAGAGCACACCTTCATCCCCGCATTGCGAACCTGAGCCAGGGTTTCAAGACGATCACCGTAAGTCCGGGTGGTAATAATGTTGCCGTAGTGCTCCGGCGACGTGTCCAGGTTGTGGTTGTAATAATCCAAACCCGCTTGTGCCAGCGTTGTAGCTTGTTGATTGTCCAGCATGCCGAGCGTCATGCAGGTCTCTAGACCGAGGGCTTTGACTTGACTGACCATGGCCGTCAACACCGGCATCGCCTTGCTAGGCGGTTCACGCCAAGCTGCCCCCATACAAAAGCGCGTCGCACCACTGGCTTTTGCGGCTTTCGCTTGTTCAACCACGGCTTCAATCGCGGCCAGCTTTTCTTTGTCCAGACCGGTGTCGTAGATCCCTGCCTGCGGACAATAGGCACAGTCTTCAGGGCAAGCGCCGGTTTTAATCGACATAAGTTGTGATACTTGAACCTGATTCTCGTTGTGGTAGGCCCGGTGAACGGTCTGCGCCTGTAACAACAAATCCATAAAGGGTTGTTCATAGATGGCTTGTATTTCGTCTCGGGTCCAATCGGTTCTGATCATCTGGGGCTCCTTGCAGTGGCGGCAGGATAACGACCGGTCAAGCAATTCTCAAATCTGACACTTGACAGGTGTTTAAAAACTGAACATTCGTCAGATCAATCCGATAAAGCTGTCGCAGGCTAGTCCCTTACGCAGGTCCATGCCTTAATCACTTAGATGCAACGTCTGACCTTTCACTGCCTTTTATGCCTGGGCTTAACACGCCGCCCGATGGTGTGTTCACAGTGCAAACGCCAATGCCTCACCCCAACCGAAACCCGACTCGATGATGCACCCGTGGTATCGCTGGGCCCATTTGACGGGGGGTTAAGAACGATGATCCTACACTTAAAACACCGTCGCGATGGAGAAGTGGGGGTCTATTTAGGACAACAGTTGGCTCGCCATTTTCCCGTGCATTGCCCAATCGACGCCGTGACCTGGGTTCCCAGTCAGACACTGAATCGAATCAAACGTGGCGGCGATGCCAGTGCACACATCGCACAGGGCTTCGCCCAGGCCATTCAACGCCCGGCTGAGGGCTTACTCGATCCACGGCTGCAATGGCACGGACGACATCGTAGCCGGGCTCAAAGGCAGCTGGGACAGTTTAAAGTCCGCTCCAACCAACTTAGATATGTTGCCCTGATCGACGACGTGTTCGTCACAGGCAAAACCCTTGCCGGAGCCAAACAAGCGCTGGAAGCGGCTGGAATAAAGGTTGCGGTGATGCTGACAGCCGCAATGAGATAGCACCATTGGGCAAGCAAAGTTAATCGGTCCGACTACACTTTTTAGGGCAAGTTATGGAGGTCCTATGCGGTTCGGTTTTAATCCATCCAGTTCAGCTCAGCACAGCAAAATCGAGCCAGAGCAGTTACGCGCTTTTGACGCCTTTAACGCCCTTCCGGCGGACGATTTGGTCATGCTGGCTCAATTCTTTGAGATCGAAAAGCTGCGTCCCGGCTCGTTTTTATTTGATGTCGGCGCGGATGATACTCGGGACTACTTGCTACTTCAGGGGCAGATCGATTTGGTCGCGAGCGACGGACGCCGAACCGAAATTCCGGCATCCTCATCCCGAGCCAGGCAACCCTTGGCGCGTTTACGGCCACGGAAATTTGCAGCCGAAGTTGTCATGCCGTCGGTACTGCTTAGCATTGATCACCAGCAGTTAGAAAGCTTGATGCAACAGATTGAAGTCGACGAAATTCGCGTCTTTAACATGGAAGACACCAAGCTCTCGCAATACCCATTCTATCTCAACATGACGGCTGATTTATCTGCCCGCCGGCTGCGTTGGCACTACCCTGAAGATGTGGGAGCTGGTCTAAAACAACGGGCACAAAAAACACCGGACAGCGGACTGGTTCCGTTGCTGATGTCCGATCCGTTATTGGCCGGTCGTGCCATTCGATGCGCACAACTCACAGACCCGACCATTAACGGCCAAGGAGCCGTTGCCGAGGTACTCACCGCACTGAAGGCCGATACCGTACGCCAATTGATTCATGCTCAACCCGTCGGCTCATTCACACACACAACGATTGAGCACGCCTGGCATGCGCACTGGAACCGAGCCTTGGAACTGGCCTCGATGTGTCGCGAGCTGAGCGTTCAAACTCAAATTGGGCAGCCAGAAGACATTGAAATTCGGGTCATGTGGGCGGAATTGGGCTCCCTGGTATTACTTGAGTATTTAGACCATGAACCCGCTATCGCTCAGGATCCTGCCGCCATTCGTTCGTCGCTAACGGCCTGCAGTCGTGAAGCCAGTCAAATGATCATCCGCGAATGGAAACTCGGTGAGTTGACAGAAAAAGTTGCGGCCTCGCATCCCGATCACCCTCCGCAACAAGACATCGCCGACGAGGTGGACTTGGTTATTTTTGCCAAAATGCACCGCAAGCTCATGAGCCAACTTGGCGTGCCGAGCGACTGGCGCCAGCATGCCAGCGTGCAACGTATTTCTGCTGGCACAGAGCTGACCGCACAATTAAGTCTGCAAATGCTAGACAGCGCACGCGCCCGTGCAGTTGGGCTCAGCCGCCCTTGGTCGCAAGCCGCTTTTTAGCCACCGCATCGGCCATGGCGTGATCGATTGTTGAGAAGGTAAACTCGAACCCTTCCGCCAACGCCCGCGCGGGTAAGGCTTGTTGCCCCTGTAACAAGAGCTCGTCAGCCATCTGTCCAAACGCCGCTTTTAACGCAAAACCCGGGGCCGGAAGAAATGCCGGCCGCTTCACGGCTTGGGCAAGGGCATGGGTCATGTCACGGTTGGTGCAGGCCTGAGGCCCGCAAGCGTTATAGACCCCCGTTTTGTGGTGTTCTGCTAACCAATGAATCATGCGAACCGCATCGTCTCGGTGGATCCAGCTAAAACCCTGGTGCCCAGAGCCAATAGGCCCACCCAGTCCCAAAGAAAATGGGAGTAATGTTCGATTGAGGAATCCACCCGGACCCAATACAACGCCGAGACGAATGATTGCCGTGGGCGCATTAAATTGAGCGGCAGTGGCCTCCCAATCAGCGCACAGCTCGGCGGCAAAGCCTGAACCCTGTGCCGCGTTCTCGT
>JAAXJV010000114.1 GCA_012269655.1 Pseudomonadales bacterium | reverse complement strand
GCACCACTTCAGTATCTTGCTGAATCAGATCGCGGCAGGCCCGTAACGCCAAAGGCAATTCTTCATGCAAAAGCCTGGGTACCTTACCCGCGGCTTGGGTGGCGCTCTGAATGCTGGCCCATTTCTTTTTCAGATAGCGAATATCGGCGAGCAGCTCTACTTCGCTGACCCCTTCGGCGGCCGTTCGAACGACAAAACCGCCCATGTCACCGGCTTCTTGCTGGACCAGGTTTTTCAGTCGCTCGCGCTCAGCTTCGTCTTCGATTCGAGCGGACACACCGATGTGATCGGCATCCGGCATAAACACCAGATACCGTGCGGGTAAACTGACCTGCGCCGTGAGCCGCGCACCTTTGTCACCGATGGGATCCTTTTCAATTTGAACTCGAAGGGCCTGCCCCTCGTGCACCTTTGAAGTAATCGGCTGATCCAAATCACCGCGCAGATTTTTTTCATGAATGAACGCACTGCGCTCTAGGCCAATATCAATAAAAGCCGCCTGCATACCGGGCAATACACGGACTACCCGGCCCATGTATATCTGACCCACCAATCCGCGCGCACGGGTTCGTTCGGTGTGCAATTCTTGCAACATACCGTTTTCAATCACCGCCACACGTGTTTCCTGTGGGGTCACGTTGATTAAGAGTTCACCGCGCATCAAGATTCCAAGGGTTTAAACCACTTTTTGCCAGAGCAAAGGCTACCTCACGCAGAGGCAAACCCACGACATTATTAAAGTCGCCCTCGATTCGTTCAACGAATAGTCCGCCCATGCCCTGGATACCATAGCCGCCGGCTTTGTCTTTGGGCTCTCCGCTGTCCCAATAGGCCTGGATTTGAAGATCGGACAAACGAGCAAAAGACACCGAGGTGGTGCCAACACCCTCGGTTAGCGCCTGATCATGACGCAAACACCACGCGGTATGGACTTGATGCGTTTGCCCAGACAAGGCACACATCATGTCGTAAAAGTCGGCAAAATCTTTGGGTTTTCCGAGGATCCTCTGACCCAGAACCACGATGGTATCGGCCGCCAATACGCGGTCTTTACTTTCAATCGCTTGAGCCTTCGACCGAGCCAGTCGAATCACGTGGGGTAATGGGGGCTCGCCGGATAGCGGAGTCTCGTCGATGTCAGCGGGCTGGATTTTAGGCTGTAGACCCAGGGACTCGATCATCTGACGGCGACGAGGAGATTGACTGGCTAATATCAATTTCACAGCGCTTCTCCAGTCAATCTTCGGGCAATGCCACTCAACCCCAACGCCAAAATCGGCCAGCAGGCGACACTCATCAAGACCGTCAACAGAATAGGCACAGGGTTAGCTTGAAGACCGACCATGACCCGAATCAACAAACCGATCTGGAGCGCCACCAGCACAAAGGCACCGCAGGCCACTAACTGTTGTGCAATGGCCAGATGACGAAGGCGCAATCTAAACAATCCCGCAAGGTAAACCGCCACCGCTAAGCCAAATGCACTCGATGACAAAGGTGCACCTAAAATCAGATCGAATACCAACCCAACGCCCCAGGCAATCAAAACGGTCATGTAGCGAGGCTGATGCAACACCAACCAAAACGCTACTAAGGACAGCCAAGCTGGCATCCAATGCTGATGCCCCATGGGCAGTGGAATCGCCGAAAGGAATAGAGCGAAGCCCAGAGTCACGATTGGGAATATGGGCCCCATCAACGCGTGCTCGGAATCACCTCAAGGGCGGCCAACGCCCGGTCACGGGCAGTCTGTGTACGATAAACCAACATGACTCGGCTTAAACGAGCCGTTCGAGCAATGGGAGAAGCGATTATTTTGGCAAAGGCCTTACCGGGTTCACGAACCACTTCAACTACACGTGCCACGGGATAACCGGCCGGGAAGCGTTGACCTAATCCGCTAGTTTGCAACAAATCACCGACTTTAATCTCGGCTGTTGGCGGAACATTTAACAGCTCGAGCTGTTCGCTATTGCCCAGTCCCCGGGCAATGGCTTTAAAACCGCTGCGTGCCACCTCCACCGGAACCTGATGAGCCGGATCGGTGAGCAACAATACTTGACTCGATAAACTGCCCACTTCGACCACTTGGCCAACCAAACCCTGCGTGTCCACCACCGCTTGACCCGGCGCCGCCTTGGCATTAAAGCCGCGATTGACCGTCAGACGCTTGATAAAAGGATCCGGTGAATGGGATAGGACCTCGGCATGAACAAATTCATCATCAAAGCGCTCGGTTGCCTTGAGCAATTGGCGGAGGTCCTTATTTTCAGCCTCCAGCGCTCGCATGCGTTGTTGACGCGCATTTAGCCGGTCGACTTCCTTTTCCAATGCCGCCAGCTGACTTCGCAGCTCGACGGTTTCAGAGATCTGTTCGGATGAGTCCTGCAACCACCGAGTGGGCTTTGCGGCCACCGCAGTCATTGGACTTAACCAACTGGCCAGTTGGCCCCTGACATCACGCACGACTTCAATCTTTGCGTCGGCCAGCATGAGCACCCCGGTCGCAATAGCGACCAGCGACAACTGCCGAGCTAGCTTAGATTGATACTGACGCGCGGTTTTGATGCCTTATCCCCTCGTTAGTCGGTGTTAAACAGCTGGAAGGCTTGCTTGTCGATTAGCTCGAGTGCCTTCCCGCCACCTACAGCGACACAGTTTAGTGGGTTTTCCGCAACAAACACCGGCAATCCCGTCCGAGCGCTGATCAGCGCATCCAAATTTTGCAACATGCCGCCACCGCCGGTTAGCACAATACCGCGCTCGGCGATATCCGAGGCCAGCTCTGGCGGCGACTTTTCGAGTGCGTTTTTAACTGCGTTAACGATGTTTTCAACGGGCTCCTGAAGAGCATCTGCGATTTCATTGGTCGACAAAACAAACTGCTTCGGTACACCTTCAGCCAGGTGACGCCCGCGCACATCGATCTCCACCTCGTCGGTGACTTTCTGAGCCGAACCAATGGTGTGTTTAATCCGTTCGGCCGTTGCGTCACCGATCAAGGTGCCGTACTTGCGACGAATGAACGCGGTGATCGCTTCATCCATACGGTCGCCACCTACGCGAACCGATTCACTGTAGACAATCCCGTTTAACGAGATAATAGCAATTTCCGTGGTGCCGCCACCGATATCCACCACCATCGAGCCCGAAGCATCCTCAACGGGCAAACCTGCACCCAATGCTGCGGCCATCGGCTCTTCGATCAGGTAGACATCGCGAGCGCCTGCGCCGAGCGCTGATTCCTTAATTGCGCGTCGTTCGACCTGCGTTGACTGGCAGGGAACACAAACGAGGACACGAGGGCTGGGCGAGACAAAAGACGACACGTGCACCTTTGCGATGAAGTGCTGCAACATCTTTTCTGTTACGTGGAAGTCCGCAATCACGCCGTCCTTCAACGGGCGAATGGCCTCGATATTCCCTGGCGTACGACCCAGCATGCGCTTCGCATCTTCACCCACCGCCGCGACAGATTTCTGGTTGCCCTGCTGGCGAATGGCTACTACCGAGGGTTCGTTCAGGACGATTCCTTTACCACGGGTATAGATCAGGGTGTTCGCGGTTCCAAGGTCGATCGAAAGATCGTTTGAGAACATGCCGCGCAAAAACTTAAACATAGACTGGGCCAAATTAAATAAGATTGCGCGCAAATGTAGCAATGGTGAGGGATGTCGGCAACTGTAAGTCGTGATAAATTAGTTGCTTACACGCCAGTATTTTCAGACATAGGACTTCCATGAGCATTTCTGCAGACCAAGTGCAACACGTGGCTCGGCTCGCGCGTTTGGCCGTTGATGACGCCCAAATCCCGGGCATCGCCGACAAACTTACCGACGTGCTTAACCTGTTGGATCAGATCCAATCCGTTGATACACAAGGGGTTGAAGCACTCACTAACCCTCTGGATCGCACCCAAATTCTGCGAGCCGACGCGGTAACAGCGAGCAACGACCGAGACAACCTGATGTCAAATGCACCCGCTCATAAAGACGGTCTATTCCTGGTACCCAAGGTGATCGACTGATGAATCTGACTCAATCGACACTCGCACAACAGCTTTGTGCATTGCGTTCCAAAGAAGTCTCGTCTGTTGAACTGGTGACCGACCAACTGGCGCGTGCCAAGGCACTTAACCCGACGCTTAACGCCTTTGTTTCGTTCCAAGAAGACAGTGCAATGGCACAGGCTAAACTGGCAGATCAGCAACGACAGGACGGTTCAGAAGCACCTCTGCTAGGCGCGCCAATTGCTCATAAAGACCTATTCTGCACCCAGGGTCATCCAACCACCGCCGGCTCAAAGATCCTTGCCAATTTTGTCGCCCCGTACGACGCCACCGTGGTTGAAAATCTGGCAAGCGCCGGTGCGATCAGCATTGGCAAAGCCAACATGGATGAGTTCGCAATGGGCTCATCGAATGAAAACAGCGCCAGTGGTCCAGTCAAAAACCCATGGAATCTTGATCGAGTGCCCGGTGGATCCTCCGGCGGCAGCGCAGCCGCCGTTGCGGCCGGCATGGTTGCAGCCGCGACCGCCACCGACACCGGCGGCTCGATCCGTCAGCCCGCCGCATTCACCGGCACGACCGGCATCAAACCGACCTATGGCCGCTGCTCTCGATACGGCATGATTGCCTACGCCAGCTCCCTAGATCAGGCCGGACCCATCGCGCAAACCGCACAGGACTGCGCACTGATGCTGTCTGCCATGGCCAGTCATGATTCCAAGGACTCAACCAGCGCAATTGAAGGCAGCGAAGATTT
>JAAXJV010000256.1 GCA_012269655.1 Pseudomonadales bacterium | reverse complement strand
GTACTGCGCAAGCTCTGCGGGTTTGACCAGTTTGGAGTACTGATGCGTTCCCTTAGGCAATAAACCTAGTACGTATTCAGCACCAAAAATCGCAACCAGCCCACTCAGAGGATTACGGTTAATGGTCGCCACCACTTGGGATCCGCCTGGCTTGACCAACTGAGCCGTGGTGTTCAAGAAACTGGGCAGGTCATTGACGTGTTCGACTACCTCTAAATTCAACACCCAATCAAAAGGCTCAACGTCGGTCGCCAAAAGGTCTTCAGCCGCCTGACAGCGATAGTCGATATCGAGTCCACTGCGCTTAGCGTGCTGACGGGCCACCTCGATCGAGCGTTCAACGATATCGATGCCGGTCACCTGGGCGCCAGCACGGGCCATGGCTTCGCTAGCCAAACCACCGCCGCAACCAATATCTAGAACGCGAAGACCGGACAACGGTCGATCCCCGCCGGCGCCCATGCGTTCAATCAGCCAATTGGCGCGAAAATCGTTGAGTCGGTGTAAGGGCCAGAATGGTCCCTGCGGATCCCACCAAGACTCCGCAAACATTTCAAATTTGCGGCGTTCCGAAGGATCGACGCTGTGCGCAGACATTACAAACCTGCAAGGCGCATGAATTCGCTGCGTGTCGCCTGAGATTCCCGGAACTGGCCCGTCATCACACTGGTCGTCATAAAGCTATTTTGCTTTTCTACGCCGCGCATCATCATGCACATGTGTTTTGACTCGACGATCACACCCACACCACGGGCGCCGGTGACTTCTTCAATGCACTGCGCGATTTGCTTGGTCAGATTCTCCTGGATTTGCAGACGTCGAGCGAACATATCCACGATACGGGCAAATTTTGAAAGTCCCAGAACCTTGCCGTTGGGCAGATAACCAATATGGCACTTGCCCACGAAAGGCAGCATGTGATGCTCACACATCGAATACAGCTCAATGTCACGGACCACGACCATTTCGTCGTTGTCACTGGTGAATACCGCATCGTTAATGAGTTCATTGATGTCTTGGCGATAACCCTGCGTTAAGAACTGCATGGCTTTGGCAGCGCGCTTAGGCGTGTCTAGCAATCCCTCGCGGTCGGGATCTTCACCTAAATGAGTCAATAACTGCCGGTACAGGCCGGACATTTCTTCAATCATGAAAACTCCTACGTTTTCGTATCACGGAAAATGCCGTTCCTTGGCCTAGGAACTAAGAGTGGGGGGTCTAACTGGGTTTTGCAAGAAACTTACCAACAATATTTCCCAATGGCCCCCGAAATCTGGCGAAGGCTTTATAGACAAGGCGACCGAAGGGTGCAACCCATGGATGACCTGCAAATCTGGCCCAGGGCTTGTTTGCTGCCTTCCACATCATCAAGTTGGCCTCGTATCCTTGATAGATACGTCCGTCTGAATCCATCCAGTGCAGCCAATACTGAGCGGTTTTCCAATCGACGCCCAAATCGCCGGGATCGAAATCCGGACACGAGACATCGACAAACTCGAACTCGTGACCCTGATTCTTCAAATGTTGGATCTCGATATTGCAGATCGGACACCCACCATCGTGGTACACCCGGGGTTTCATTCGCTCTTATTTAACGACAAGGCGGCGGAATTCATGCAATAGCGAAGTCCGGTAGGCTGAGGCCCATCTTCAAACACATGGCCTAGATGGGCATCACAACCGCTGCAGACGACCTCGGTTCTAGGCCGCAAAAACAGACTACGGTCGGCCTTTTCACCCACGGCATCCGCAGCAACGGGCTGAAAAAAGCTGGGCCAGCCGGTGCCGGAATCGTACTTGGCTTGCGACGAGAACAAGGGCTGATCACAACAGATGCAGTGATAAGTGCCTTCGTCTTTGCAATCGTTGTATTCGTTATTGAACGGACGCTCGGTCCCGCCTTTCTGCGTCACCTTCCACTGCAAATCAGTCAGGCGCGCCTTGAGTTCATTCTTATCCATGCGCCTTTTTTGGGGGCGGCATAATTGAATAAAAGGGATTGAAAACCGATCCTTTCGTCGGTATCTACAGGCCACGCACAAGGAGGAATGAAACACATGCGTATCGCGCTTTTCTTGCTTACCAACCTAGCCATCATCATCGTGGCTTCGGTGAGCCTTTCGCTACTCGGCTTTAACGGATACATGGCCGCCAACGGCATCGACCTGAATTTGAATGCCTTATTGCTGTTCTGCTTCGTATTCGGCATGGCCGGCAGTGTTGTCAGTCTGCTGCTGTCCAAGAAAATGGCCAAAATGAGCACCCGCACGCGCATTATCGACACACCGCGTAACGCCCGAGAACAATGGTTGGTCGATACGGTCGCACGCCAGGCACAGGCGGCCGGCATTGGCATGCCCGAGGTCGGTGTTTTCCCAAGCCCAGTGAGTAACGCCTTTGCCACTGGCTGGAACAAAAATAACGCCCTGGTTGCCGTGAGTGAGGGTTTGCTGGACCGATTTTCTCGCGAAGAAGCCGAAGCCGTCATGGCTCATGAGATTGGCCACGTGGCCAATGGCGACATGGTCACTCTGGCCCTGATTCAAGGTGTCGTGAATACCTTCGTTATGTTCTTCTCACGGGTCATTGGTCACACCATTGACCGAGTCGTGTTTAAGACCGAACGCGGACATGGCATTGGTTTTTACATCGTGACCTTCATCGCCGAGATGATCCTGGGGATTTTGGCCAGTGCCATCGTGTTTTGGTTCAGCCGCCGACGTGAGTTCCGAGCGGATCAAGCCGGTGCCAATTTAGCCAGCCGTCAAGCCATGATCGGCGCATTACAACGCTTGCGGGCGGAACAAGGTTTGCCCACGGACATGCCCGACACCCTGACGGCATTTGGTATACGCACGGGGCAGAGCAAACTGGGTAAGCTCTTTATGACTCACCCACCGCTCGAAGATCGAATTCGCGCCCTACAGGCCAGCGCTTAAAGCGCCGCAAGCCCTTTCGAAAGGTCAGCGATCAAATCGCTGGCCTCCTCAAGACCAATCGACAGGCGGATCAAGCCCGGCTGAATGCCAGCAGCTTGACGTTGGTCTTCACTTAGACGGCCATGTGTCGTGGTGCTGGGATGGGTGATCGTCGTTCGGGTATCACCCAGGTTCCCGGTCAAGCTTACGAGTTCAGTCGCGTTAATGACCGACCACGCACCGGCTTGACCGCCCTGCACTTCGAAGCTCAAAACTGCGCCGAAATCCGATTGCTGACGCTTGGCCAATTCATGACTGGGATGCTCAGGCAGGCCAGAGTAAAACACCTGTTTCACCTGAGGTTGTCCATCTAACCACCGGGCGACCTCCAGTGCAGTCGCGCACTGCGCGCGCATCCGAATATCTAGGGTCTCAAGACCCTTTAGGAATACCCAAGCATTAAACGCCGACATGGTCGGACCGCCCGAGCGCATAAACAGGTAAATCGGCTCGATGTCCTCGTCACTGCCACAGATCGCGCCACCGACCGCGCGGCCTTGTCCGTCCAAGAACTTAGTCGCACTGTGGCTGACCATGTCCGCACCCAACTCCAATGGGCGCTGCAAGGCTGGGGTACAAAAGCAGTTATCGACAACCAGCTTAGCCCCCACCGCATGCACACGTTCAGCGACCGCTGCGATGTCTACGACTTCGCAGCGAGGATTGGTGGGTGACTCGAGATACGCCAGACGCGTATTGTCTGACAGCGCCGACTCCCAAGCAGACAGATCAAAGGGATCCACGGTCACAATTTCAACGCCAAACTTGCCGAAGTATTTAGTCCATAAATTCAGCGTCGACCCAAACACCGCCTGCGAGCAAACCACGCGATCGCCTGCCTGCAGATGCGCCATACCCAGCGCCAACGTCGCGGCCATACCGCTGGCGGTTGCCACACAACGATCTGCGCCTTCTAGCGCCGCCAATCGTTCCTCAAAAGCCTGCACGGTCGGGTTATCGAATCGGCTGTAGACATTGTCTCCGCTATCATCGACAAAGGCGGCTTTAGCCGATTCGGCATCGGGGAAACAAAAAGACGAGGTCATGAACACAGCTTCGGCGTGTTCACCCTCGCCCGTCCGATGGTGACCTGCCCGGACGGCTTTAGTACGGAATTCACCGTTGCCGGTGGCAGCCTGCTGGGCTAGATCACGTTTGTTCATGCGCCATTCCTCAAGGAAATGTGTTCAACATCCGAATCGGCTTCACGCTGAGATTTAGCATCGTCGTTGCGAAGTTTGTCCAGTGCGTCCAAATAATCCAGATCAATGTTGCCCGTCACGTACTGACCGTCGAATACCGAAGCTTCAAAACGTTCGATTCCGGCTTTGCAATCGGTCACCGATTCTTTTAGGTCTTCTAGCGTCTGGTAAACCAGTCCGTCTGCCCCTAGGAGTTCGGCAATTTCTTGAGTCGAGCGATCATGCGCGATCAGCTCGGTACGGCTGGGCATATCGATGCCGTATACGTTGGGGAAGCGGACCGGCGGTGCTGCGCTGGCAAAGTAGACTTTGCGGGCACCGTTTTCACGCGCCAATTCCACAATTTGCTTACTGGTGGTGCCGCGAACAATCGAGTCGTCGATCAGAAGAACACTGCGGCCTTCAAATTCATCCCGAACCGGGTTGAGCTTTTGACGCACCGACTTTTTACGCTCAGTCTGACCCGGCATAATAAAGGTGCGTCCGATATAACGGTTTTTTACAAAGCCTTCGCGGTAATCCACACCCAGTTCCCGCGCCGTTTCCAAGGCGATCGGACGCGAGGTGTCAGGAATCGGAATCACCGCATCGATCTGAACATCGGGCAATTCTTTACGAATTTGCTTGGCCAATTTACGCCCCATGTTCAAGCGCGCATCATAAACG
>JAAXJV010000297.1 GCA_012269655.1 Pseudomonadales bacterium | reverse complement strand
ACTCGTTGATCCGTTTCAACCGCGCTCAATGCGTTGTCCTTATTCTACTTCAAATACACTGGCATCCCCCGCGCCCTGGCGGATGATGCTGGGGTTATCCCCCGTTAAATCTACGACGGTGGTGGGCTCTAAGCCGCGGAAACCGCCGTCCACTATGATGTCTACTGCATGCCCTAGATCGGACTCGATTTCCCAGGGATCCGTCATTGGAAGCGTTTCGCCCGGTAAAATCAGTGAACTCGACATAATCGGCTCGTTTACCTCGGCTAGTAAAGCCGCCAAAACATTGTCCTGTGGAACACGAATACCAATGGTTCGCCGTTTCGGGTGCATGAGGCGACGAGGCACTTCGCGCGAAGCGTTCAAGATAAAGGTGTATGGGCCCGGCGTGTGATTCTTGAGTAGCCGAAACTCAACATTGGTGATGCGCGCGAAATTGGAAATCTCTGACAGGTCACGGCACAACAGGGTGAAGTTATGTTTGTCATCAAGACGTCGAATTTGCCGGATGCGCTCGACACCGGACTTATTTTCCAGCGCGCAGACTAGGGCGTAGGCCGAATCGGTCGGCACGACAGCAATCTCGCCCGCACGCAAACGATCTGCCGCTTGCTTGATTAAACGGGCCTGAGGGTTGTCAGGATGGATATGAAAAAACTGACTCAAATTTACCTCTGCTCTTCAGACCCTTATGATGCCACATCCCAACTGTATTCGGATGCCCTGTGAAGTTAATCCTAGATTTTTTCCCAATTGTTTTATTTTTTGCGGTCTACAAATTCACTAATGATCTTATCGTTGCGACCTTGGTGTTGATTCCTGCCACCCTGATCCAAGTGGTGATCAGCTATTTGATGACTAAAAAAGTCGAGCCTATGCCACTCGTCACGCTGGCCTTAGTTGTCATTTTGGGTGGCGCTACGGTCTATTTGAATGATCCTGTTTTTATTAAATGGAAACCGACTTTGGTGAATGGACTGTTTGCTCTGGCATTTTTGGCCAGCCAGTACGTCCTAGGTAAAAAAACCGTTGTCGAGCGACTCATGGGCAGCGCCGTCACCCTGACAGCCCAGCAATGGATATCATTGAACTGGGCATGGATCGGATTTTTTGTCGCCAGTGGCGTAATTAATTTGTGGGTTGCCTACTCGTTCAGCGAAAATACCTGGGTGAACTTTAAACTTTTCGGAATGCTGGGGCTTACTCTGGTATTTGTCGTGTTGCAGGGCATTTGGATGTCCCGCGTAGCTAAGGAAGACTGATGCTTTATTCAATTGTTGGCCAAGATGTGGAAAACAGCTTAGAGGGGCGCAAGCAAGCCCGCCCTGCCCACCTCGCGCGTTTAGAGGCATTGCGAGACGAGGGGCGCTTGGTCCTGGCAGGACCAAACCCCATCGCGGATTCCGAAGATCCCGGTACAGCGGGATTCAGTGGTTCGGTCGTGGTCGCCGAGTTTGATAGCTTAGAGGCTGCTAAAGCCTGGGCCGAGGCTGATCCCTACATAGAAGCGGGCGTCTATGCCAACGTTGACGTGAAACCCTTTAAAAAGGTGCTGCCCTAACCATGCGCATTATTGTCCTCGTCCTGACCTTGATATCCACCCCAGTATGGGCGCAGGAAGCTTGGATCACCGATCAACTTGAGGTGCCCATCCGAAGCGGCGAAAGCAACGAATACCGCATCCTGCGCTTTTTGGATTCTGGCACTCAAATCGAGGTCGTCAGTCGCAACACCTCGACTGGCTACAGCCTGATTCGTGATGCGCAAGGTCGAGACGGCTACGTATTGACCCGTTACCTAGAACGCGAGCCCACAGCATCCAAACGCTTGGAATCGATGCGATCAGAGCTGGCGCAGATTCGTGACGATGCCGCGAATGGCACAGCCCGCATCGCTCAATTACGCGAACAATTAGCCCAGGCCACGGACGAGCGAAATGCTGCACGAAACGCGCTGGCATCTACCGAAGCCGAACTGTCTGAAATCAAACGGGTATCGGGGGACACTCTCGCCATTTTTGAAGCCAACAAGAATTTGCGAGCGCAGCTAGAGATCCTGGAGGACGAAGCGGCGTTATTGCGTAGCGATAACATCACATTGGCCGATGACCGGGACAAAATGTTCATGCTCATCGGCGCAGGCTTGGTACTGCTTGGTCTGGTGCTGGGGCTGATCCTGCCTAATCTACGCCGTCGTCGTCGCGTCGAGACTTGGTAAAGCCTGTATTTGAAGCCCCACGACTACTGGCCAACAAGGTGGCCATCGTAGGGGCCGGACTGGCCGGTACCGCAACTGCCCAAGTCCTCAGCACAGCGGGTATCGAATGTCATTTATTTGATCCTGAACCTGCCAGTGGGGCCAGTGGCAATGCACAAGGCATGTTGTATGTCGCTCCCCAGATTGATCCTACGCCGGCTTCTCGTTTTTGGCTTCAAGCGTTCGACCTGGCCTGCGAGCAATATTCAAAACGCCCCGAGTTTCATGCTTCAGGACTGTTGTGCCTAGCAGAAGACGACGCACATGAAACCAGGCTACGCCGTATCTATGAGCGTCTGGCCCGAAGTGCCTCAGATTTAGCCTGGGTTAACGCGGATGAGGCTTCGTCAATTGCCCAGATTCCGCTACTACGCAGTGGGCTGTATTGGCCCAAATCTGGCTGGATGGCCGTCCGTAATTTTGTATTGCGAGAGCTAGAGGGCGTGATTCGACGTGCTGAGCGAGTCGAGCAGATCGTTGAAGTAGGCGAACAGGTCAAGGTTAATCAAGAAACCTTCGATTTGGTGATCCTGAGCAATGCCTATTCAGCTCAAGCCTTCTTACCGGTCTATCTGTCTCCCAAACCTGTGCGCGGACAAATCAGCCGCATCAAAGGCCCCTCGCCTAAGGCCGCTGCCTGCGCGGAAGGCTATCTGACACCAGCTGATAGTGAGGGTTGGGCCAGCTTTGGGGCGAGTTTCGTGCCGAATGATGCTGACAGTGACCTGCGAGCAGAGGACGATCGGTTTAATCAAACATTGATGACCCAACTCATCGGCCATGAGCTTTGCGGCCAAGCTGGCCTGTCACGGGCTTCGATCCGATGCGCTTCACCGGACTACCTGCCGATGGTCGGCGCCCTGCCCAACGCCGAGATCTGGATGGATGGGTTATCCAAACTGCGCACCGATGCGAAATGGAAACCCGCACGTGCGATGTGCGCCTACCGAAGGGTGATGGTCAACATCGGCCATGGTTCGCGAGGACTGACCAGCACTCCGCTGGCCGCTAGAATCCTGTTGCAACAGATTACCGGACAACCGGTTCCGGCCGATGACGATATTCCCAGCCATGTAAACCCGGCTCGCTTTCTAGTCCGAGCACTAAAACGCAATCAGATTTAAAAACCGAAGAACTTTCGATCCAAGCTTCCTTTGCAGCCCGCCAATTGCTGATCGTAGTTGACCGCATTGTTCGCCACTTTTTTCGCGACTTGCTGTAACCACCGCTTCTTTTTCCAAGTGCCGCGCTTATAACCGGTCATCCCCTCGTGATAGGCATAGTAGAGATGTTCGGGATTGCGTTTAGAAATCCCGACACTGCGCGCACTGCGAGCGTTGTACCAGGCTACAAAGTCAGCCGCGTCTCGGTAGTTGTCACGATCCGCGCCCCAATTGGCCTCCCTCGCGTATTCACGCCAGGTATCAGTTTTAGCCTGCGCATAGCCAAAGGCACTGGACAATCTCGGTCCGGGGAAAACGAACAGTATCTTTTTTCGAGGTGGCCGGGCGTCATGAACGAATGAGGATTCTTGGCGGATAAAAGCCAAGATTGTGCCCTCTGAAATCCCGTATTTTTCTGCGGCATCCGCCGTTGCGTCGTACCACCCTCGCTTTTGCTTGAAGATAGAACAGGCATTGGTCTGGTCACGAGGGACCGAATTACTGGCACAGCCGGTGAGCAAGACCAACGACAGGATCGCCAATGCTCTTATGCTTCCCATTCAGATAACCTCGATAACAATTCCGCTTCATCAATCACAGGCACTTCCAACGTCTGGGCCTTGGCCAATTTGCTGCCCGCTCCGGGACCGGCGACCAGGCAGGTCGTTTTCTTTGAAACCGAGCCGGCCACTTTGGCACCCAACTGCCGAAGCCGCTCGCCCGCTTCGTCGCGGGTCATACTGTCTAACGCTCCGCTGATCACCCAGGTTTGCCCAGCCAATACATCCGACACCGGTGCGGCAGCAGCTTGCCAGGTAATGCCTTGATCAATCAGGTCTTGGACCCAGTGGCGCTGGTCAGGGTTGGCAAAAAATTGTCGGATATGTTCGGCGACCACTGGCCCAACGTCCGTCACCTGAGTCAAGGCATCAACATCCGCTTGCATGATAGCCTCCAGTGTTCCCAGTTCCCGCGCCAGAGTCGCGGCTGTAGTGACGCCCACCTCGCGTATCCCCAGGGCGAATAAGAAACGAGGCAAAGTGGTTTGCTTACTGTTGTCCAACGCTGACAAAACATTGTCCGCGCTTTTCTCGCCCATTCGATCCAATCCGAGCAGTTGCTCGCGGGACAATCGATATAAATCCGCAGGACGCTCAACCCAACCTTGATTCACCAAGGTCTCAATCAGTTTTCCGCCAACGCCATCAACATTCATCGCGCCTTTACTGACAAAGTGGGTCAAGGCTTCCTGACGCTGTGCCTGACACACCCAACCGCCAATACATCGATACACCGCCTCATCGGCAGGGCGCTCGACCGGGCTGTTACATTCGGGACAGGTTTCAGGCGCGCACACCGACTCCGAGCGATTGTCACTGGGAAGCACCCGAACAATTTGAGGAATCACATCCCCGGCACGCCGGACCATCACC